>NZ_JMQR01000170.1:0-5219 GCF_000698025.1 Brevundimonas sp. EAKA
GGGCGGTGCAGGTCGGCGCCTTCCGCGACGAAAAGGTCGCGACCGACTGGCTGGCCGAGGTCAATCGTCGTTTCCGCGCCCAGTTCGCCAGCGCCGAGCGTAATGTTCAGACGGCCGGCGACTGGTACCGTTCACGCTTCACAGGCCTGACCGAAGACACCGCCAAGGCCGCGTGCGACGCCCTGTCGGAACGGCGCGTGACCTGCATGGTCATCCGTCCCGACTGAAATGCGACGGGATGGCCGTCTGCGCTGGTCTTTCCGGCGAGGTTCAAATACCCTGAACTGTCTTAGAACGACGTTCTTCCTTCTTATCTGAGCGAATCTCGCGGATCATATCTCCGCGCACGACCCCGTTCAGTTTCCGACCATCGAGGACATGGCCGACACGACCAACAAGCTGGGGCACAAGATCGGCGCGCGGGGCGGGCGCACGCGCCAGGCGATCCTCGACGCGACCCGCGCCCTGCTGAACGAGCGGCACTATGGCGAAATCCGCGTGGCGGACCTCGCCTCGGCCGCCGGGGTGTCGCCGTCCAACTTCTACACCTATTTCAAGACGGTCGAAGAGCCGGTCCTGGCCCTGTGCGAGGCGGCGGCGACGGATTTCCAGGGCCTGGCCGCCCATTTCCAGGCGGATTGGCCGGGCGACAAGGCCTTCGCCATCGGCCGGGCCTTCATACTGGACGTCATGGCCATCTGGCGCGATCACGGTCAGGTGCTGCGGGTCGAGCACATGCTGGCCGACAACGGCGAGGCCGCCTTCGTCGAGAGCCGGGTGCGTCGCCTGCGCCGCCTGCACCTGGCGATCGAACGCCGCGTCGCCCAGGCCCATGCCGCAGGCTTGCATCCCAAGGATTACAGCCCGCGCCTGGCCTCGTACCAGATCGCCTCCATCGCCGAATCGACCGCCGCCAGCTTCGACCTGCTGCGCCGGGCCGATACGCCTGAGGCCATTCTGGACACGGCGGCCATCATCATCGTCAAGCTGACGACCGGGCGCTAGAACCCGAGCGGCCCGTACAGCCAGGTCAGCCAGATCCCGACGGCCAGGAAGACGCCGAACGGCAGTTTCTGCGTTGCGCTGACCGAACGACGCACCACCAGCAGGCCGAACACCAGGCTGAGACCGACGGCCGAGGCCCACAGCAGCACGCTGGGCAGACCCAACCAACCGACCCAGGCGCCCGCGCCCGCAAACAGGAAGGGATCGCCTCCCCCCAGGCCGTCGCGCTTGCGGACCGCCTTGTACAGCCAGCCGACCAGCCAAAGACCGCCAAACCCGACCGCCGCCCCGATCAGGTGCGTCAGGACCGAATCCCGGTCGATCAGTGCCGCGGCGATCAGGCCTGTGGCCGCCAACGGCCAGGTCAGGACATCGGGCAGCCAGAAATTCTCGGCGTCGATAATGGCGATCAACAGCAGTTGCCAGCCCAGGACGGCGGTCGCGGCGACCATCAGCCACGACGACCCGCTGAAGCCCGCCCAGACGCCGATCCCGGCGGCCCCCAGCTCGATCAGCGGATAGCGCGGCGAGATGGCCGCGTCGCACCGCGCGCACCGCCCACGCAGTACAAGCCAGCTGAACAGGGGAACCAGTTCCCACGGCCGCAGGGTCTGGTCACAGCCCATGCAGCGCGACCGCGCGGCCACGATATCCTCGTCACGCGGAAGGCGCACGCTGACCGCCGCCAGGAAGCTGCCGATGATCAGGCCCAGCAGGCCCAGGACGACGGCGGCGACGGCAGGGCTCATCTCGGGGTCCAGTCGGTTAGGAACCGCCCCCGCTTAGCCGCCCCCGAGCGCCACCGCCACATGATAGGTCACGAAGGACGCCAGATAGGCCAGACCGAACATGTAGCCGATCATGATCCAGGTCCATTTCAGCGAATTGGTCTCGCGCTTCACCACGCCCAGGGTCGCCACGCACTGGGGCGCGAAGATGTACCAGGCCAGGAAGGACAGGGCCGTCGCCAGCGACCATTGCGACGACAGGGTCGAGGCCAGAAGCCCGGTCGCATTCTCGGCGTCGGCGATGGCGTAGGTCGTGCCCAGGGCCGCCACCGCCACCTCGCGCGCCGCCATGCCGGGGATCAGGGCCACGACCATCTGCCAGTTGAAGCCGATGGGCGCGAAGATCGGCTCCAGCGCCCGCCCGATCATGCCGGCGAACGAATAGTCGATGTCCGGCATGGTCGCGTTCTCGGGCGGATAGGGGAAGGTCGCCAGAACCCACAGGATGATCACCAGCGGCAGGATGATCCGGCCGGCGCGGTTGACGAAGATCTTGGCGCGAATCCAAAGGTTGAAGACGACGCTCTTGAAATCCGGAACCTTGTAGGTGGGCAGCTCCATCATGAAGGGCTCCACAGCCCCGCGCCAGAAGACCTTGCGGATCACCAGCGACACCAGCAGGGCGCTGACGATGCCCGCGGCGTAGAGGCCGAACATCACCAGGCCTTGCAGATTGACGAAGCCCCAGACGGTCTCGTTGGGAATGAAGGCCGCGATGATCAGGGTATAGACCGGAATCCGCGCCGAACAGGTCATCAGCGGCGCGACCAGTATGGTGGTCAGGCGGTCGCGCTTCGAATCGATCACCCGCGCCGCCATGATGCCGGGAATGGCGCAGGCGAAGCTGGACAACAGGGGGATGAAGGCCCGGCCGTGCAGCCCCGCCCCGCCCATGATCTTGTCCATCAGGAAGGCGGCGCGCGCCATATAGCCGAAGTCTTCCAGGGCGATGATGAACAGGAACAGGATCAGGATCTGCGGCAGGAAGACCAGCACGCTGCCGACCCCCGAGATGATCCCGTCGACAATCAGACTTTGCAGCAGGCCGTCGGGAATGAGCGCGGCCACGCCGGCGCCCAGCCATCCGACGATCCCCTCGATCCCGTCCATCAGGGGCGCGGCCCAGCTGAACACGGCCTGGAACATGGCGAACAGGATGATCATCAGAATGATCATGCCGCCCAGCGGATGCAGCAGGACGCTGTCGATACGCCCCGTCAGAGTGTCCGGCCGCTCGGGCGGGCGCACGCAGGCCTTCATGATCCGTTCCGCCTCGCGGGCGGCGGTGCGCAGCTCGGTCGCGTCGGGACTGCGCCACTGGTTCTCGCTGGCGGCGGCGACATCGACCTGGGTCTCGACGGCGGCGATCAGATCGTCGATTCCGCGCTTGCGCGTCGCGACCGTGGTGATGATCGGCACGCCCAGTTCGGCGCCCAGTTTTTCCAGGTCGATCCGCAGGCCCTGACGCTGGGCGATGTCGTACATGTTCAAGGCCAGGACCATGGGCCGGCCGACGGCCTTCAGCTCCAGGACCAGGCGCAGGATCAGGCGCAGATTGGTGGCGTCGGCCACGCAGACCACCACATCCGGCGGGGTTTCACCGGCCAGCCGGCCCAGGACCGCGTCGCGGGTGACTTCCTCGTCGGGACTGCGGGCGCGCAGCGAATAGGTGCCGGGCAGGTCCAGCACCGACATGGTCCGGCCGGAGGCGGCGCGGATCAGCCCCTCCTTCCGCTCCACCGTGACCCCGGCGTAGTTGGCGACCTTCTGGTGGGCGCCGGTCAGGGCGTTGAACAGGGCCGTCTTGCCGCTGTTGGGATTGCCGACCAGGGCGACGCGGGCGGTCTTCAGGGCCATGTCCATCAGGCGGCGTCCAGCCTGATCGTCAGACTGGCGGCCTCGTGGCGGCGCAGGGCCACGCGCATGTCATCCACCTTGATCGCGATGGGATCGCGACCGAACAGGCCTTCGTGCAGCAGTTCGACGTGCGCGCCCTCGACGAAGCCCAGTTCAAGCAGGCGGCGTTCCAGTTCAACCGCCTCGCCCTGGTGGTGACAATGGGCGCCCACCTGGGTGATCACGCCTTGATCGCCGCGGCGGGCCTGGCTCAGCTTTATGGTATCGGTCAAATCTAGACTCGCACGGGCGGACGCCGCCCCCCGGCGACTCCGCGTTTCTTTGACACTGATTATCAGGTGCGCGCCCCATCCGTCCAGCAGGACAGCTTGACCAATTGCTGCGTCCGGAGTTTTCCCTATGTCGCGCGAAAACTGGAGCCCTTGATGAGCCGTCTCACCCCCCTCGCCGTTCCCTTGATTCTGGCGCTTGCCGCCTGCGGCCCGGGCGATCGGCCCAGCAAGACGGGCGACGAGGGCCGACCGGCCGCCAAGCCGGCGCGCGTCGCCACGGATGCCGAAAAGGCCAGTCTTCTGGCCGCCCTGCCCGCACCGTATAACGCCGGAGACCTGGCCAATGGTCGTCGCGTCTTCGCCCGCTGCCGCTCGTGCCACACCATCGGGCAGGACGGGCCGGATCTGGCGGGACCGAACCTGCACGGCGTGTTCGGGCGCAAGGCGGGGGATCGCCCGCGTTTCAACTATTCCAACGTCATGCGCACGGCGGAATTCACCTGGGACGCCGAAAAGCTGGACCACTGGCTGCAGAATCCGAAGACCTTCCTGCCGGGCAACAAGATGAACTATCCTGGTCTGCCCGATGCAACGGACCGCCGCGACGTCATCGCCTTCCTGAAGGTGGAGACGGGCTATAAGCCCCAGAGCCCGGCGGCGCCCGCCTCCTGATCCTTCAGCCCTCTTCGATGGGTTTGGGTCCGCCCTCGCGCATTTCCTGGGCCTCCCACTCCGCGATCTTGCGGGCGGTCCATTCCGGCGACTTGGTGAAGCGCGCCAGCACGCCATAGATCACCGGCACGACGAACAGGGTCAGGACGGTGGCGAAGATGGCGCCGGTGAAGATCACCACGCCGATGGTCTGACGGCTGCCGGCGCCCGCGCCCTGCCACAGCACCAGCGGCAGGGCGCCGAAGGCGGTGGCGATGGAGGTCATGATGATCGGCCGCAGGCGAAGCGACGCCGACTCGATGATCGCCTCGCGGATCGACCGGCCCTGGTCGCGCAGCTGGTTGGCGAATTCGACGATCAGGATGCCGTTCTTGGCCGCCACCCCGATCAGGATGATCAGGCCGATCTGGCTGTAGATGTTCAGGCTGGACCCCGCCATCAGCAGGCCGAACAGGCCGCCCGCCGCCGCCAGCGGCACCGTCAGCATGATGACCGCCGGGGTGATCCAGCTCTCGAACTGGGCCGCCAGCACCAGGAAGACCAGCAACAGCGCCAGGCCGAAGGCCGCCAGCACAGCCCCGCCCGCCTCCTGCTGATCGCGTGCGGCGCCGCCCCACTGGGTGAT
>NZ_JMQR01000171.1:0-5207 GCF_000698025.1 Brevundimonas sp. EAKA
CCTCCCCCGCGCCGGCCTCGCCGCCCCCGGTCCGTTTCCTGGACCGGCTGCCGCTGAAGCTCAGGGGCGCGACCCTCTACGCCGTCCAGGCCGAGGATCATTATCTGCGCCTGCACACCGACCGGGGCTCGGACCTGATCCTGATGCGCCTGTCCGACGCGGTCGAGGAGCTGGAGGGGCTGGAGGGCGCCCGCACCCATCGCAGCTGGTGGGTGGCCCGATCCGCCGTGCGCGGCGTCGACCGCGGCGACGGCCGCGCCACCCTGACGCTGGAAAACGGCCTCAGCGTCCCCGTCAGCCGCCGCTACGCCCGCACCCTGCGCGAAGCCGACTGGTGGTGAAGGCAGGGGCCGGTCAGGGCGCCGGCGCGACTTTCAAGGCCGAGGCCGATGCGGCGCAACCGCTCAGGGTGTCGTCGCCGATCTCGACCCGTGCGGTCAGGGGATAGGTGCGGTCGCTCATGCCGTCCGAACATTCGGTGGCGATCAGCACGACGTTCATCGCCGCATTCAGGTCGGTGGAGGTGGCGTAGGTGGCGACCGTCCCCTGAACCGTCGCCCCGCGGTTCGGCGCCCGCTGCGTCGGCTGGTCCATCCGGGTGTAGATCAGGGTGTCCGGGGTGATCTCTACGCTCCAGAAGGGTTCGGTCCCCAGGGCCCGCACCGGCTTGCCCAGATCGACCCCCGCCAGAACCGGCGCGGCCTCGGGCGGCGGCGCGGATTCGGGCGCCTTGTCCCGACGGTCGTAGCAACCGACCAGGGTCAGGCCGAGAACCGGCCCGATCAGCAATGTGGTGAGTATGGCGCGCATGACGGCCCCCCGCGTTCGGCCTGCAGGTGTGGACGGGGCCGGCCTCGGTCAAGGGGCCGGGCTGAGTTATGGTGGCCGCATGTCGATTCGCCCGACCGCCTATGAATTCTTCGCCGGGGGCGGTCTCGCGGGCCTGGGCCTGTCCGGCGCCGGCCCCTCAGGCCAGAGATGGGCCGGCGTCGACACCGTCTTCGCCAACGACATGGACCCCGCCAAGGGGCGGGCCTTCGTCGCCAACCATCCCGACATCCGCTTCCATCTTGGCGACGTCTGGTCCCTGCGCCCCGCCGACCTGCCGGGCGCGCCCGATCTGGCCTGGGCCTCGTCGCCGTGTCAGGACGTCAGCCTGGCCGGGGCGCGGGGCGGACTGGAGGCCGGTCGATCCGGCGCCTTCTGGGGCTTCTGGCGTCTGATCCAAGGCCTGGCGGTCGAAGGGCGCGCGCCCCGCGTCATCGTGCTGGAAAACGTCATCGGTCTGCTGACCTCCGGCCCCAAAGACGAATCGGGTCGGGATTTTTCCGCCGTCTGCGCCGCCATGGTCCAGGCCGGCTATCGCGTCGGGGCGCTGGAGATGGACGCCGCCCACTGGCTGCCCCAGTCACGGCCCCGCCTGTTCATCGTGGCGGTTCAGGAGTCGGCCCTGAACGGCGCGCCCGAGGCCTCCGCCCCCTCGGGCCCCTTCCACTCCGCCCGCCTGATCGCCGCCCATGCCCGGCTGCCGGACGCCGTGCGCGCGGCCTGGGCCTGGTGGAGTCTGCCGGTCCCGCCCCGGCGCAACCTGGATCTCGCCGCCCTGCTGGAGTCGGATGAATCCGTGGAATGGCTGGACGACGGCGCGGAGATCCTGGCCCTGGCCGCTCCGCTGCACCGCGCCCGGATCGAGGCCGCCGTCGCCTCCGGCCGGCGCGTGGTCGGCGCCGCCTATCGCCGGGTGCGGACCGAAGACGGCCGCAAGGTCCAGCGGCTTGAGATACGGTTCGACGGCCTGGCCGGCTGTCTGCGCACCCCGGCAGGCGGGTCGTCGCGGCAATATGTGGTGGTCTGCGACGGCGGTCGGACGCGGGTGCGTCGCCTGACCGGACGCGAGGCGGCGAGGCTTATGGGCGTGTCGGACGACTATCGTCTGCCCGGCAGCGAGAGCGCGGCGCTGAAATTGATGGGCGACGCCGTCGCCGTGCCCGTGGTGCGCGCCCTGACCGAAGGCCTGCTTCTGCCGGCCCTGAGCTCGCGTCGCACAGCGGCCTGAAGCCCGTGGGATCGACCCGGCGAAACGCCGGATCGATCATTCAGGCCCGGCTCAGCGCTGGACCCACTGGCCCTGGGCGTTGCGGTACCACTGGCCCGACTGGATGCGCGGCAGCAGCTGGCTTTCGAACATCCGGGCGCCGGCGACATCGGCGCTGGTGCCCGCTTCGGCCGCGCTGCGGGCGTAGGCGGCGCGGCGGCCGGCGTTCATGGCGTCGACGGCGGCGCGCAGGGCGGCGTCGGAGGTGCTGACGCGGAAGCCGACATAGCCGTCGGCCTGTTCACCCACGGTGCCGGCGGCCTTGGCCTGGTCGACCAGGGTCTTCTGGGCTGCGGTCTGGGCCAGGGCGGCGCCGCCGAATGAAACGGCTGCGGCGAGGGCGCCGACAGCGAGGAATTTACGAAGGCTCATATCGGCCTGTCCTTTCAAAAGAAGCGAGGCGATCAGAAGAGGTTCGGGTTCTGCTGAAGCAGTTGCTGCAGCTCCTGATCCAGCCGGACGCGGACGTCTGCGTCCAATTTGGCGTAGATCTGGATCGGCGCAACCTCCAGACGGATGGTCGGGGCGCAGGCCGCGACGGCGACGACGACCGCCCCGAGGCCGAGTCCGGCCAACTGGCGCTTGTTGATCATGGCGAGAACTCCGGGTCGGTCAAGGTTGAGAGGTCATTAGCACGCTATCGCGTGAACGGTCGCTGAATGGTTCGACTCACGGCGCTTCGGGCTCAGGCCCAGTCTCGGGCCCAGTCTCGGGCCCCGTCTCGGGCGCGGGCGTCGGCGCTGGCTCTTTCTGACCCTGACGCGCCCGATTGACCGCCATGATGTCGGCGAACAACTGGTTGGCGTTCAGGGTGGTGTCCAGCGTCAGGTCGATCTGGGTGCCCGACGGCAGGGGCAGTTCCCGGTTCAGGAACTCCCGGCTGATCAGCTCGGCCACCGTCAGGCGCAGTTCCTGGCGCTGCGGCGGTTCGTGCCGCCCGCGGATGTGGAACAGGACCGAGATCCGTCCCTCGTCCAGACTGTTCACATCCGCGCTCAGCACGTCGAAGGCCAGATGCTCCATCGCCTGATAGGCCAGGTCCTCGACCATATTGGGCGGAACGTCCGCGCCCCCGCCGCCCGCATCCACATCGGTCAGCACGTCGCGCTGGATTGACAGCCGCCCCGGCTGGACCGCGCCCAGGGCGCCGGCCGTGATCTTCAGGCCCAGTTTCGGGTCCATGGTGAAGGGCAGCCGGCCCGACACCACCGCGTCCAGCATCACCTTGTCGGCGAAACCGCTGTCGGCGACCACATCCCCCAGCTGGACCCGGTCCAGCACGATGACCCCGCTATAGGCCTGGGTCGGGTCCAGCGGCACGACCAGCGGTTCGATGGAGACGGTCCCGCCCCCGGCCTGGACCGACCCGCCGGCGATGCTGAACCCCGCCGCGTCGATGGCGAAGTTCAGGTCCAGGGCCGTCGCGTCGGCCCCGATGTCCAGACTGTCGACCGTCAGCCTCTGGTTCGGCGCCGTGATGATGGCGGGGCTCAGGCTGGTGAATTCGATCTCGCCGCGCGCGCCCTTGACCGGCCCGGCCGGGCTGACGAAGTCCAGCCCCGGCACGCTCAACCGCCCGCTGGACGTCGGCTCGCCGTCCTTGGTCCAGTCGAACCGGCCGTCGAACCCGACGACGCCGGTCGCCGGCGACTGGACGAAGGCCTCGACCAGGGGGCTCAGCATCGAGGGCTGAAGGCCGCCTTCGACGAACCGCACCTCCGGCGCGGCGATGTAAACGCCCCCGGCCCCGGTTCGACCGTCGTGGGCCAGGGTCAACCGCCCCAGGGTGGTCGCGGCCGCCTTGCCGGTTCCCTTCAGGTCGAACCCGCCGGTCCAGCGCTCATTGGCCAGGGTCGCCTGGCCGGAAGCCGCCAGGGTCTCGAAACGTTTGGGCGTGGTCGCATCGACGACCTGGGCCCCCGCCACCGTCGCCGTCAGCCCGACCCCCGCCTTGGTCCCATCGACCACCACTCAGCCCGAGGCCTCGGCGAACCGCATGCCCAGGAAGGGGGCGTCGGCCGACACGCCCTGGAAACCGCCGGCGACGCGCCAGATCCCGTCCTTGGAACTCAGCAGAGGCCCGGCCTCGGGACACAGTTTTCCGGCCACCCGATGGACGTCGTTCTCGTCCAGCTCCAGCCGTTCGACCGTCAGATCCACACAGTCGGACGTCGCATAGGTCAGCCGCCCGCCCGCCATGGCCAGCAGACCCCGCGTCCGGGCGTCGATGCCGCGCGCCAGGTCGAAGTCCAGCTGGGCCCGCCCGTCCAGCAGGGCCTCGAACCCGCTGTCCGTCAGCCGCCACTCAGGCACGGCCACGGCCATTTCCGGCAGGCCTCGCCCTCGCGTCGCCGTCAGGGTCAGGGCCCCGCCGCCCAACCGGCCCGGTTCGGCCTGATAGGCCCCCGTTCCCGCCTGGGCGACGGTCAGTATTCCGCCGTTGGCCGGCGTCAGGGTGACGGGCCGGGCCAGGGTCACGCTGGTCCCCGCCGAACCCGTGGCGAAGCGGATGGCGGGCGCGTTCAGGGCGAAATCCCCCAGCGCCGCCTTCATCTCGGTCAGCTCGGCGATCTCGTCGGGCCCGACCGGCCCGAACAGGGGCCAGGCGCCGCCCGCCGAGCGCAGGCCGCCTTCGGCCGCGATCCGGATCGCCCCGTCCTGAACCACGTCCAGGCTCAGTTCGCCCCGCGCCTGTTTCAGCATCAGGTCGCCGAAACCGATCCGGTCGAACGCCGCCGTCACCGGCCCGGTCGCCTCGAAGGCCGTATTCCGCCCGCCCATGGACAGACCGTTCGACTGGATCGAAAGGTTCTGCGCCCTGGCCTCGCCGGCCTGGCCAGAGGCGGCTCTCAAATTGAGCGGCGTCTCCAGGCTCCAGCGCACGGCCTCATCCCGCGACACGGTCAACCGCCCGCCCGTCGCCGAACCGGCGACCTGACGCGCCGCCAGCCCCGGCCCATCGGTCGCCGCCGCCCTCAGGGTCCTGGCCCTTATACACATCTGACGCCGCCGACGAACCACCCTGTGTAAGACCCCGGGGGTGCCCGCACCATTAAAAAAAAAAAAAACACCACATCACGACGCAGAGGGCTGAACAAAGTAGAATCAAAGG
>NZ_JMQR01000172.1:0-5201 GCF_000698025.1 Brevundimonas sp. EAKA
GGTCGGGCCGCGAGGGTGGCCGCCGTCCTAGCAAGATCGAACGCGGAGACCAAACCGGGCGGCGTCACTTCGCGTTGCCCATTGCAACGATCATGTTCTAAGCCGACGCCATGTCCGCTTTCGCCGCCGCCAAGACCAAGGTCTCCAACTGGTTGTTTCACCAGGCCCTGCCGTTGTGGGCCGAACAGGGCGTGGACGGCCAGGGGCGGTTCTTCGAACAGCTGGATTTCGAAGGTCGGGCGCGGACCGGACTGCGCCGACGCACCCGGGTTCAGGCGCGTCAGATCTATGTCTTCTGCGAAGCCGCCGCCCTGGGATGGGCGCCGGGGCGCGCGGTGGCCCAGGCCGGTCTGGACCGGATGATCGCCGCCTGTCCCCGCGACGATGGCCTGTGGGTCGCGGCGACCGATGACGCGGGCGCGGTCGTGGACGAGACGCCGGACCTTTATGATCTGGCCTTCGTGCTCTTCGCCCTGGCGGCCGCGCATCGGGTGCTGGGCGACGACCGGGCCCGGCCCCTGGCGCTGGAGACCCTGGGGGCGATCAATCGGTTGATGGCGGCCCCGCACGGCGGCTGGCATGAGGCCCTGCCGCCGAGTCTGCCGCGTCGCCAGAACCCGCACATGCACCTGCTGGAGGCCATGCTGGCCTGGCAGGCGACGGCGCCCGACCCGGTCTTCGAGACGGCGGCGCGCATGGCGCTGGACCTATGCCGCGACCGTTTCCTGATCGACGGCGCGATCCGCGAGTATTTCACCGAGGATTGGCGACCGGATCCGGCCGTCGGGCATATCGTCGAACCCGGCCATTTCGAGGAATGGGCCTGGCTGTTGCGTCAGGCTGAAATCGCCGGTCTCGACGCCGGCCCAGGCCTGGACCAGGCGGCGGAGGCCCTGCATCGCCGCGCCGTCGCCCAGGGGCTCAAGGCCGGCTTCATGATCCGCGAGATGGACGCCGACGGTGCGCCGACCCACGCCGGACGCCGTCTGTGGGCTCAGACGGAGGCTGTCCGCACCGCCCTGACCTTCGGGGACGCCGCCGCCGCAGACCTGATCGAGGCGACCTTCGCCACCCATCTGGCGACGGCCGTTCCCGGCCTGTGGGTCGACAGCTATGAGGCGGACGGGACGTCGTCGGACAAGGCCGCGCCCGCCTCCAGCCTGTATCACCTGATGACCGCCTTTTCCGAACTGCTGAGACACGACGCATGACCGGTTTGCCCGCCGTCTTTCTGGATCGCGACGGAGTCCTGATCGAGGACTCCGGCTATCCCCATCTGCCCGAACATCTGAAACTGATCCCGGGCGCGACGGCGGCGGTGCGGCGGTTGAACCGGCTGGGCTATCTGGCGGTGATCGTCACCAACCAGTCGGGCGTGGCGCGCGGTATGTTCGACGAGGCCCAGATGAACGGGTTCAACGCCCTGCTGGTCAAACGCATGGCCCAGGACGGGGCTGTGATCGGGGCGGTCTACGCCTGCCCCTTCCATCCGGAGGCGCGAGACGAACGCTATCGCCATCCCGACCATCCCGACCGCAAACCCAATCCCGGCATGCTGCTGCGGGCCATGGCCGATCACGACATCGATCCGGCGAAGTCCTTCATGATCGGCGACCAGCCGCGCGACATCGAGGCGGCGCAGCGGGCGGGCGTGTCGGGCTTCCTGTTCCAGGGCGGCGACCTGGACGTCTTCGTGCGTGAACTGATCGGCGCCTGACCATCGCAATTCTTCGTGCGGTGAATTAGTTTCCTCCTTCTTGGTTGAAGGAGCGCCCCGTGACCCTCGTCGCCGCCTATGTCGAACGTCGCTGGAAATCCCCGGACGGTCTGGACCTGTTCGCGCGCGATTATGCGCCGGGGCCCGGCGTCGCGCGTCCGCCGATCATCGCCATTCACGGCCTGACCCGTAACAGCGCCGACTTCGGCGCTCTCGCGCCTTTTCTGGCCCAGAGCGGACGGCGCGTCCTGGCCGTCGATGTGCGCGGGCGCGGCCTGTCGGATCGTGCGTCCGACCCGATGACCTACCGGCCCGATGTCTATGCGAAGGATATGCTGGCCCTGATGGATCAGGCGGCGATCGACCGCGCCGTCTTCGTCGGCACCTCGATGGGCGGGCTGATCACCATGGCCCTGACGGCCCTGAAGCCCCGGGCGGTGGTCGCCGCCATATTGAACGACATCGGTCCCGAGGTGGCGCCCGAAGGCCTGGCGCGCATCGCGTCCTACAGCGGCCAGCCCGTCGAGATCGGCTCATGGGCCGATGCGGCGGCCTATGCGAAACGAATCAACGGGGTCGCCTTTCCCCACTATTCCGACGCCGATTGGGACGGGTTCGCGCGGCGCATCTTCCGCCAGCAGCCGGACGGGGAGATCGAACTGGACTATGATCCGGACATCTCGGTTCCGATCCGGGCGGCGGGGGCCAAGGCCCTGGTTCCCAACCTGTGGCCCATGTTCCGGCGTCTGGCGAAGACCAAGCCGACCCTGCTGGTGCGGGGTGGGGAGTCCGACCTTCTCAGCCCCGCCATCGCCGAGAAGATGAAGAAGGCCGCGCCGGCCATGGCCTATGTCGAGGTCCCCGGCGTCGGCCACGCCCCGATGCTGGACGAAGCCGAGGCCAAGGCGGCGATCTTCGAATTCCTGGCGGACGTGGATTAATCCTTCGTCGGATCGACCTGGCTGGCGTCGCCATAGGTCAGGGCCAAGAAGACGTCTTCCAGGTCCGGGTCCTCGGTGGTGATGTCGGCGATGGTCACGCCGGCGGCGCGGACGGCGTTGATGACCTGTTCCACCGACGATTGCCCCTTCTTGTAGGTCACGGCGAAGGCGCCGCCGGGACGGGGCGTGACCTGGAAGCCGTCCAGAACCGGGGGCGTCGCCTGGGGCGTCTCGGGCGTGACGACCACATTGCGGCTGTCCAGACGGCGCAGCAGTTGCGGCGTCGGCTCGCAGGCCACCACCTGGCCCCGGTTGACGATGGCGATTGTGTCGCAGAGCTCCTGCGCCTCTTCCAGATAGTGGGTGGTCAGGACGATGGTCACACCCTCGGCGTTGATCTGGCGCACATAGGCCCACAGCTGGCGGCGCAGTTCGACATCCACCCCCGCTGTCGGCTCGTCCAGGATCAGGATAGGCGGATTGTGAACCAGGGCCTTGGCCACCATCAGGCGGCGCTTCATTCCGCCCGACAGGGCGCGGACGTAGGCGTTGGCCTTGTCCGACAGGCCCAGCGCCGCCAGCAGTTCGTCCGAGCGGCGTTCATTCTTCGGCACGCCGTAGAAGCCGGCCTGGACCTCCAGCGACTCGCGTGGGGTGAAGAAGACGTCGGCGACGATTTCCTGCGGGACAACGCCCAGGGCCGCGGCGGCGTCGCGCGGCTCCTTGTCGATATCGCGGCCCCAGATGGTCACCGTGCCTTCCGACTTCTTGACCACTCCGGCCAGGATGTTGATCAGGGTCGATTTTCCGGCGCCGTTGGGCCCCAGAAGTCCGAACACCGAACCGCGGGGAATGATCAGATCGACCCCGCGCAGGGCCGTCTTGGGCGCCGACTTCTTGGAGCCGGCGTAGGTCTTCTTCAGCCCGCGCACCTCGATGGCGTTGTCGGGCAGGGTCGTCGCATCGGTCATTCGGGGCGCTTTGATCGAGAAATCGGGTCGCGCGGCGGTTTGACGCCGCCGGACGGGCCGCATAGGTATGCGCCCGACGCCTCCTCGCCAAGATACGAGCCGAATAATGCCGCCCCGCCATCCCGACGCGATCATCCCTCCGCCCGAAGAAGTCGTGGTTTCGACCAAGCGCGTCGCCTGCGACGGCGGCGGCGGCGCCCTCGGCCATCCGCTGGTCTATATGGACATGGGCGAGGACGACTTCATCGAGTGCGGCTATTGCGACCGCCGCTTCGTCCTGTCGGCCGATCCGCACGACGAGAGCGAATATCTGAGCCCCGCCGCCCGCGCGCCCGAGGCCCATTGAATACAGGCCCGCTGAGCCTGTCACCTCAGTTGAATCGTGGTTTCGCCATCTGGCGGCTATAGAGGGCGTCAACCGCGCCTCCCGGACGGAGACACACGCTTGCGTTATCTGCACACCATGGTCCGCGTACAGGACCTCGACGCCTCGTTGCATTTCTATTGCGATCTGTTGGGCCTGCAGGAGGTGCGACGCACCGAGAACGAGAAGGGCCGTTTCACCCTGGTCTTCCTGGCGGCGCCCAAGAATCTGGAACAGTCGGCGGCGGAATGCGCCCCCGAGGTCGAACTGACCTTCAACTGGGATCCGGAAACCTATCAGGGCGGCCGCAACTTCGGCCATCTGGCCTACAAGGTCGATGACATCTACGCCGCCTGCCAAAGGCTGATGGATGGCGGAGTGGTGATCAATCGTCCGCCGCGCGACGGCAATATGGCCTTTGTCCGGTCGCCGGACGGTATTTCGATCGAACTGCTGCAGGAAGGCGAGCCCCTGGCCCCTGCCGAGCCCTGGGCCTCCATGGACAATACCGGAACATGGTGATGCGTCACCTCGCACTGGTATCGACGGCGGCCCTGGCGTTGTCGGCCTGCGCCTCGACCACCGAGACCTATATCGGCCGCACCGCGACCGAACAGCTGCTGATGGCGCGGGCGTCGGACAAGGCGGTGGAGGGTTTGTCCCTGCCCCTGCCGACGGCGGCGTCGATCTTCGTCGATGAGTCCTATTTCCAGGGCGAGGGCTCGCGCTACGCCATCAGCGCCATTCGCGCCGCCCTGTCTGACGCCGGATACCGCCTGGCGCGCAACAAGGACGAATCCGACGCTGTGTTCGAGATCCGGCCGGGCGCCCTGTCGCTGGAACAGATGCGCCGCGTCTTCGGTCTTCCGGAAATGCGGATTCCCATCAACGAGACCCTGAACGTCGTCTCGCTGCCGGAACTTTCGGTCTACAGCAATCGCGACCGGGTGGGCGTCGCCGAGTTTTCCGGCTTCCTGTACGAGGCCAAGACCGGGGCTCCCCTGGGCGCGGTCCTGCCCATGATCGGCGAGTACAGGATCCGCAGTCACAAGCTGCTGATGATCGTCAGCTGGGGTCAGCAACAGGCCCAGCCGGGACGGCGCGACCCTGGATCCAGCTGGACCGAATTCTGACGGCTGACGCGGCGGCTCCGGCCGCCTATGTTCCGGCCATGACCGACGCCTCCGCTCCCCAGACCGCCCCCGAAC
>NZ_JMQR01000173.1:0-5162 GCF_000698025.1 Brevundimonas sp. EAKA
CGTCCTGATCGTCGGCTACACCGACACCTCGGGCTCGGCCGCCTATAACCTCGGCCTGTCGAACCGTCGTTCGCGCACCGTTGCGGACGCCCTGGTCGCCCAAGGCGTCAACGGCGGCGTTATCGCCCTGGACGCCAAGGGTGAAACCGCCCTGGCCAAGCCGACCGCTGACGGCGTGCGTGAGCCGCTCAACCGTCGCGCGACGATCGACATCAACTTCTAAGACCTAGACCCCCCGGCCCGACGAAAGTCGGATCGGGGGGCGCGGGAGCTTGAGGTACGTCTATCGGACGGATCAAAAACCGCCGTCTTCGTTCGAGGATGGCGGTTTTCCCATGTGGAGAGGCGGTAACGGTTGGTCGAAATCGCGCCGCATTATGGAATTTGGGTTGATCCGACCTCTGGAGCGAGCGAGATAAAGCCCAATGGTCACATTCTCCGCCAAACGCCCCGATTGCATCGGCGAAGAGTCCTTCCTTGCCCCGCCGCGCCGCTTGAAGCGAACTGGGGGTCTGTAAAATGGTTGATCTTCGCCAGTCGCATCGACAGGTCACGGGGCGTCGGCGGCGGCGGTACCGGCTTCGGGCGGACAGCCCCCCGGCCGTCCAATCGCGGCTTCGCGCACCGCCCCCGACGCCTGCGCGCGGCGGCGAGGTGACGATCCTGCCTGTCGGCTCCCGTCACCGCAGTCAAAGCCTGGCCGGCCGGCGATTCCTGATCGTGTCGGCGCCGTTTGGCGGATTCGGGGTCGCTCTGGCGCGGACGTTGGAGGCGCGGGGCGCGACGGTTCAGCGGATGATCTTCAACGCCGGCGACGCCCTGAATTGGCGCCGCGCCGGCGGCGTGGTGTTCAAGGCCGCAGCCGAAGTCTGGGCTGAACGGTTGGCGGAGGTGGCGGCCGACTTCACCGATCTCCTTCTGTTTGGCGAAGGCGGCCCCTATAATCGTGCGGTCCTGTCGGCGACCGAAGGGCTCGACGCCCGCGTCTGGGTGCTGGAGAATGGATATTTCCGCCCAGACTGGATCACGGTCGAGCTGAACGGCGTCAATGCGTCCAGCGGCCTTCCCCGTTTTCGCGACGGCTATCCCGCGCCGGAACCCGTCCTTCCCGACCCCATCCCCGTGGGCCGGATCCTGCCTCACCATGTGGTGAACATAACCGCCTACCATCTGGTCCAGACGTTGGGCGCCTTTCTGTTTCCCCGGCACGCCAACCATTACACGGCCTCGCCCCTCAGCCAGTGCCTGGGCCATGTGCGGCGCTATCTCAGCCTGGCGACGCGGCGTCCGTCGGAGAACGACGTCGATGTCATCGCCGCGCGGGGCGAATTCTTCATCGTCTGTCTCCAGCGTGAAGGCGACGCGCAACTGCTTCGCTATTCGCGATACGCCGACAACACCGCCTTCCTCGCCGAGGTCATGACCAGTTTTGCGGCCCATGCGCCCCGGAACGCGCGGCTGGTGGTGAAGAACCATCCGCTGGATCCGGGTCTGATCGATCTTTCGGCGGTGACGCGGCGTCTGGTCATAGAGCGCGGTCTGCAAGGACGGGTCGATTTCATCGACGGCGGAAATCTGGCCCAGTTGTGTCGCGCCTCTCAGGGCATGGTGGTGAACAATTCCAGCGCCGCCCTGTCCGCCCTGGGCTTCCATACGCCGGTCAAGGTTCTGGGCGACGCCTTCTTCGACTTCGACGGATTGACCGACCAGCAGGCGCTGGACGACTTTTGGTCGGCGCCCCAGGCGCCGGACACGGCCCTGTTCACGCGATTCCGCGCCCATGTGATCGCCCAGAGCCAGGTGAACGGCAATTTCCATGAACCCCGGGCGATCGGACGGACAGCGCATGGCGTCGCCGACATGTTTGAGCGGATTTTCTAAGCAATCCCCCGTAGGGCGGCATGAATGTTGCGAAGGGGCCACAGCTGGGCCTTGTCATATCGCTGTCATATAACTGTCGCCTGACATTGCAACACCCGACGTAGATGGGGCCAGATTTCGACAGGCGACCCCGCCTGTCGCCTTTAGGGTCTGTACGGCCTTCATCTGGGGATAGATGCAATGATCAACCGCAAGCGCCTCTTCTGGGCGACCACAGCCATCGTCGGCACGCTGGCCGCCGCCGGCGCCGCCTCCGCACAATCGACCGGCACCCAAGCGACTGAAGTCGACGAAATCGTTGTCACCGGCGCGCGCGGCCCGCGCAGCATCGACGGAGCCATCGTGGCTGAGAACGTCGGCAAGAGCCGTTCGACGATCACGCAAGAATATATTGCGACCCAGGCTGCGGGTCAGTCGATCAACGAGGTTCTGAACCTCGTTCCCGGCATGAACTTCACCAACAACGACCCGTATGGTTCGTCGGGCGGCAACATCCGCCTGCACGGTTTCGACGGCAACCGCATCGCCCAGACCTTCGACGGCATGCCGCTGAACGACTCGGGCAACTACGCCCTCTATACGAACCAGCAGCTGGATAGCGAGCTGATCGACCGCGCCACGGTCAACACCGGCACGACCGACGCCGACAGCCCCTCGGCCTCGGCCACCGGGGGTACGATCAACATCTCGTCCATCACCCCCACCGAAGAGTTCGGCGGCTGGGTGAAGGGTTCGCTGGGCGACTTCAACTACAAGCGCGTCATGGGCCTGGTGAACACCGGCGCCGTCGGCCCCTGGGGCACCCGCGCCTGGCTGGCCTATTCCGACCAGTCCTATGACAAGTTCAAGGGCATCGGCGACCTGGGCAAGATCCAGTACAATGCCAAGGTGTATCAGCCGATCCGCGACAACGGCGACTTCGTCTCGCTGGCCGCGCACTGGAACCGCAACCGCAACAACAACTACAACGGCCCGAACCTGTTCCGTAACGCGGATGGCTCGCTCGGTTCGACGGCCGACACCAGCCCCTTCGGCTGGAACGTCGACTTCGTCCCGACCTATACGGCGCCGACCTTCCGCAACGGCTTTGCGGACGTCGACAGCAACGGCACCAGCTACTGGGGTCTGCGCGTCAACCCTTCGGACACGGGCAACCTCCGCGGCCAGTCGCGCTTCACCCTGGCTGAAGGCCTGATCTTCACATTCGACCCCTCGTTCCAGTACGTTCTGGCCAACGGCGGCTCGCAACAGACGACCCTGACCGAGACCAACGCCGTGCTGCGCGGTTCCAAGACCACGGGCGGCGTTGACCTGAACGGCGACGGCGACACCCTGGACACCGTCCGTGTCATGGCCCCGTCGAACACCCACACCCAGCGCTACGGCATCAACTCTTCGTTGATCTGGAACGTCAACGACGACCACTCGCTGCGTCTGGCCTATACGCTGGACTGGGCGCGTCACCGTCAGACGGGCGCCTACGGCACGATCGACTTCTCCAACCCGTCCGAGCCGCGCTTCTCGAACTACTTTGGCGGCCGCAACGGCGAAACCATCACCAACCTGGACGGCTACGACCTGCGTGGGCGTGACCGTCTATCCTACGCCGAACTGAACCAGGTGGCGTTCGAATACCGCGGCAAGTTCATCGACGATCACCTGCGCCTGAGCCTGGGTGTCCGCGCGCCCTTCTTCAAGCGCGACATGAACCAGAACTGCTACTCGGCCAAGGGTTCCAGCTCGGTGGCCTGCACCACGCAGACGACGACCGTGTCGCCGAACTCGACCTCCAAATACACCTACTACCGGATCGGCACTTCGACGACCGACTACATCGCGCCCTACAGCCGCGAGAAGACGTTCGATGACATCCTGCCGAACCTGAACGCCGTCTGGCGCTTCGACGGCGCCAGCAGCGTCTACTTCTCTTATGCGGAAAGCTTGACCCTGCCGCGCACCGACAACCTGTACACGGTTCTGTACAATGCGAACGGTGAGCTGATCAGCCCGATCCTGGATCCGGAAACCAGCAAGACCTACGACGCCGGCTACCGCTACCAAACCGGAACCCTGATCGCCTCGGCCAACATCTGGTACACCCAGTTCCAGAACCGCATCCTGTCGGCCTATGATCCGGAAACCAACATCAGCACCGACCGTAACGTCGGCGATGTGGACATGAAGGGCTTCGACGCCCAGCTCGGCTACTCGCCGATCGAGTCGCTGTCCTTCTATGCTTCGGCTTCGTACAACGACAGCGAGATCCAGGACGACTATCGCAGAAGCTCGAGCAGCGTCATCCCGGTCGGCGGCAAGAGCCTGGTGGAAACGCCGGATTGGACCTTCGTCCTGAGCGCCAAGTACGAAACCGGGCCGCTGAGCGCCGGCATCCAGGCCAAGTATGTCGGCGAGCGTTGGCTGACCGACGTCAACGACCTGGCGGTGCCGAGCTATACGGTCGTCAACGCCGACGCCCGCTTCGACCTGGGCTACTTCGGCTTTGAAGGCACCGACATCCAGATCAACGTGACCAACCTGCTGGACGAAGAATATTTCGGCTCGCTGGGCACCGGTCTGGACGCCAACTCGTCGCTGTACGCCAACCAAGGCCCGCCGCGCACGATCCAGGCCTCGGTCCGCTACGCCTTCTAAGGCTTAGCCAGACTGAAACGACGAAGGGCGGTCCGTTCGCGGGCCGCCCTTTTTCTTTGCGTAAAGCCCGCCGTTGAAGTCGGGGGCGGTTGGGGCCATATGGCGCGGCTCGCGGGTCGCCCGCCCGCTCCGTTGGACCCCAGACAGGACCTGCCCGCCGATGACCGCTCCCATCTCCGCCGCCGTTCCTGCCGAGTGGGCTCCGCACCGCGCCATGTGGGTGGGCTGGCCCAGCCATGCGGAATACTGGTTCGAGGCGCTGGAGCAGGCGCAGGACGAGGTCGAGGGGCTGGTGCGGGCGCTGGCCGGGCCGGGGCGCGAGCAGGTCAGGCTGATGGTCGGCAAGGCCGAGGTGCTGGCGGACGCCCGGGCGCGCTTTGAGGGCTTCGAGAATGTCGAGGTGGTGGCCGGTGAGTTCGGCGACATATGGCTGCGCGACACCGGGCCGATCTTCGGTGTGGGGTCGAAGACGGCGGCGGCGTTCCGGTTCAACGGCTGGGGCGGGAAATACGACATGCCGGGCGATGATCGGGTCGCCGGCCAGATCGGCCGACATGCGGGCGTGGACCTGACGTGGAACGATTTCGTCATGGAGGGCGGGTCGCTGGATCATGACGGGGAGGGGACGG
>NZ_JMQR01000174.1:0-5153 GCF_000698025.1 Brevundimonas sp. EAKA
CCTCCCCCGAGGGGGAGGGAGAAGATTGTCCCCTTACGGCCCGACGTCGTTGACGTCGCGGCGGCCGTCGTCGACCGGTTTGGGCAGGCTGACGGCGATGCCCAGGGCCTGGTCCAGCTTGTCGTCGCGGCCATAGACGTCCTCGCGGAACGCCACCCGGCCCTGACCGTCCACGAAGGCGGTCCAATAGAGCAGGCGCACCGAGATCTCGCGGCCGGTGGTGACGCGGGTCGTCTCGCGCGTGTCCTGGGCCGTGTCGAACTGCGCCAGCTTGACCGGGTCGGGCGACAGCAGCAGCCGCGCGAACTCGACCGCATTCTGCACCCGCACGCAGCCGTGGCTGCGCTGGCGCATTGACAGGTTGAACGCCCCCTTGGACGGGGTGTCGTGCAGGAAGATGGCGTAGCTGTCGCGCAGCTCGAACTTCACATAGCCCAGTGCGGCTTTCGGCCCGGCGCGCTGGATCACCGTGCCGTTCTGAACATACATGTCGTTGGCGGCCAGATAGGCCGGCCCCTTGGGCAGGATCTCCCGGCGGGCGATGCTGGCCGGGACATACCAGGGCGGATTGGCGACCACCGAGGCGAAGGGCTTCTCCAGGCTGGGCGTCTGGTTTTCGGCCGAGCCGACGATGACGCGGTTGGAGTGGACCGGCTTGCCGTCCTTCCAATAGACCATGATGGCGGCGGCGGTGTTGACCTCGATCCGCTCGGGCGCGACGTCGCGCTTCAGCCAGCGGCGGCGTTCCAGGTTCAGGGCGATCTGGCGGGCGCGGTCCTCGGCCGAGGCCGACAGCGAACGCTGGGTCCCCGTGCCGATGCGGCCGTCGGCGCCCAGACCGTGGCGGACCTGGAAGCCCTGAACCGCCTGTTGCAGCTCCGACCCATAGGTCAGGCCCTCGGTCTTCAGCCGCGCGCCGTTCGCCGCCGTCAGGTCGCCTTCGGCCGTCAGCCGGTCGATCAGGGCCGGGATGCGCCGGTCGCTCATGTTCGGCTCGATCGTCGGGCCGGCCGGGAAGGCGGGCCAGCCGCCCTGGGCCGCCAGGCGACGATAACGGACATAGCCCGCCGACAGGTTCTGATAGCCGATGTCGGTCGGCGCCAGACCCTCGAACCAGTCCAGCAGGATGTTGCGGGCCAGGGCGTCGCTCAGGCCGCGCGGCAGGTCCACGCGGTTCTTCTGCATCTCCCACAGGTCCTCGACCGTCTCGGGCCGGACCTTGCCCTCGGCCAGGACGCGGCCATAGGCCAGGGCTGCGGCCGTGGTGCGCAGATCCGACGAGGCGGGATCGGCGGCCAGGCCGACGAAGTCGAAATAGTCGCCGGCCGACAGGCCGTGCCGCTCGGTCCGACCGGCGACGGCGTTGAGGGCGCGCAGCCGATCGGCGGTCCACACCGGCCGCCAGCCGTTCATTTCATAAAAGGCGCGGACGTCGGCCTGCTGGGTCTCGGGCAGACGCGAAATCTGGTCGTTGAAACTGTTGTAGAAGGCGGTCGCCTGCGAACCGCGCTGCACGGTCACCTGCTGCGCGCGCGCCGTGGAGGCGAGGGTCACGGTCGCCGTCGCGACGCCCAGACCCAGTTCCCGTCTATTCATAACCCGTCCGCTTCCCGATGGGTCGATCCCCGTGGATCGACGCCCTTGCTTCGCCGTATGTGCGAACGCCGCTTATGTTACCGATGTTCCCGGCAAACAAAAAGCGCCGGTCCCGGGACCGGCGCTCTTCATGAGCCGATTGCTGCTCAGATGCTGCCCAAATGCTGCAACGTGTCGCAGCCAGGACGCGCCTACTTCTTGATGAAGCCGGCGAACTTGTTGTTGAAGCGCGAAACGCGGCCGCCGCGGTCCAGCAGGTGGGCGTTGCCGCCGGTCCAGGCCGGGTGGGTCAGCGGATCGATGTCCAGGTTCAGCGTGCCGCCTTCCTTACCGTAGGTCGAGCGGGTCTGGTACGAGGTGCCATCCGTCATCACCACGGTGATGAAGTGATAGTCGGGGTGCGTATCGGCCTTCATTGGTCGTCGTCCGGTCTCTGGCGCGGTGACGATGCCGACCGTCGGTGCGCGTGAAATTGAGAATCCCGCCGAAAGAGTCAGCGGGAAAGAGCGGGGCGTTTACACCGGGGGGCGTTCCGGGGCAAGAGGCGGGCGCAATGACCGATCAAACCGCCGCTCCCGCCCGTTCCGCCGCCGTTTCGGGGCGCGCCTCCGGCGTCGGAACGGCCGAAGGCCGACCCAGCGCCGGGGCCCTTTTGATGGAGCAGATGTCCGAGGCGGGCGAGAAACGCGCCAAACGCCGCGACATTCGCCCCCTGGCCCGCCTGATCCCCTTCGCCATGCGCCACAAGGGCCATGCCCTGATGGCGGTCTTCTGGCTGCTGCTGTCCACCACCGCCTCGCTGGGGCTGACGGTCCTGGCCCGCGGGGCCATCGACCATGGGTTCGAGGCCGGCGGCGCCAATCTGAACCGGTGGTTCCTGCTGCTGGGCGCCAACGCCCTGTTCCTGGGCCTGGCCACCGCCGCCCGCTATTTCTACGTCACCCGCACGGGCGAGCGCGTCATCGCCGATGTCCGCAAGGGCTTGTTCGGCCGCATATTGACCCTGGACCCGTCCTTCTACGCCCATATGCGCACCGGCGAGGTGCTGTCGCGCCTGACGACCGACATCGCCCTGGTCGAGACCCTGATGACCACCTCGGTCTCCTATGCCCTGCGCAACTTCCTGACCCTGATCGGCGGGGTCGCCCTGCTGTTCTTCGTCAGCCCCAAGCTGACGGGTCTGGTCATGCTGATCGTGCCCTTCCTGCTGGGCCCCATCTTCATCTTCGGCCGCCGGGTGCGCAAACTGACCGTCGCCTCTCAGGACCGGTTCGCCAACGCCGTCGGCTTCGCCGGCGAGAGCGTGGACGCGATCGAGACCGTTCAGGCCTTCGGCCGCGAACGCAGCGCCATCGCCCGCTTCGGCGCGGCCGTCGAGGACGCCTTCGCCGCCTCCCTGACCCGGATGCGGGCGCGAGCCTGGATGACCGCCCTGATCATCATCGTCATGTTCGGCGGCGTCACCCTGGTGCTGTGGCTGGGGGCGCTGGACGTGGTGGCGGGGGTGATGACGCCCGGCGCATTGCTTCAGTTCGTGCTGCTGTCGGTCTTCGCCGCCGGGGCGGTCGGCGCCCTGGGCGAGAGCTGGGGCGATGTCCAGAAGGCCGCCGGCGCCATGGAGCGGATCGAGGAGCTGATGCAGGCCACGCCCGACATCGCCCCGCCGGCCCAGCCTGTCACCTTGCCGTCGCCGCCGCGCGGCGAGGTGTCCATGTCCGCCGTCGGCTTCTCCTACCCCGGCCGTCCCGACCTGCCCGCCCTGAAGGGTTTCAGCCTGACCGTGCGGCCGGGCGAGACCGTGGCCCTGGTCGGTCCGTCGGGGGCGGGCAAGTCCACCGTCTTCCGCCTGCTGCTGCGCTTCTATGATCCCCAGACCGGCGTGGTCTCGGTCGACGGCGTCGACGTGCGTCAGGCCGATCCCGTCGCCGTGCGCGACCGCTTCGCCTGGGTGTCGCAGGAGACGCCGCTGTTCTCGGGTTCGGCCCTGGAGAACATCCGCTTCGGCCGCGAGACCGCCACCCTGGAAGAGGCCCGCGCCGTCGCCGACAAGGCCCAGGCCCTGGGCTTCATCGACGCCCTGCCGGAAGGTTTCGACACCCCGCTGGGCGAACGCGGCAAGAGCCTGTCGGGCGGTCAGCGCCAGCGTCTGGCCATCGCCCGCGCCCTGGTCCGCGACGCCCCCATCCTGCTGCTGGATGAGGCGACCAGCGCCCTGGACGCCGAAAGCGAACGCCTGGTCCAGATCGCCCTCGATCAGGCCATGGAAGAGCGCACCACCATCGTCATCGCCCACCGCCTGGCCACCGTGCTTCGCGCCGACCGCATCGTCGTCATGGACGACGGCCGCGTGGTGGAGGAGGGGACGCACGACCAACTGGTGGCCAAGGGCGGGCTTTACGCGCGGTTGGCCGAGCTGCAGTTCCGCGCCGGATAGACGCGCGGTCCGGCTACCTGGATCGCGCCAGGGCCGGGAAGTCGGAGAAGACGGCGTCCACACCCGCCTCCGCGAAGGCGGCGGCGTAGCCCGCCATGTCGCCATGGTCGGCGAACCCTTCGCCCCGCCGCCGCTCTGCCGGGAGGAAGGCGTTCTCGGCCCGCAGGGTCCAGATCACCACCTTCAGCCCCGCCGCATGGGCGTCCGTGACCAGGGCGCTGGGCGCGGTCGTGCGGCCTTCGGCGTCGCGCGGCAGGACCAGGGTCATCTCCGGCGCGATCCAGTCGGCATAGGCGGCCATGGCCTTCAGGCCTTCGGGCGTGATCATCTGGGCGTAGGTCTGCGACAGCCGGTCCTCGGGCGCGCCGGCTGCGCTGACCAGTTGCGCCAGCGGGACGTCGATCCTCTGCGACAGCCGCTCCAGCGGTCCGACCTCGAAACACTGGACGACGACGGGCGCGTCGGCGCCGGTCAGGCTCAGCCGCTCCAGTTCGCCCACGAAGGCGTCCTCCATCGGCAGGCCGATGGCGGCGAAATAGGTCGGGTGTTTCAGCTCGGGGGCCACGGCGATGGTGCGGCCGGTCCGGGCGGAGGCTTCGCGCGCGATGGCCACGACCTCGTCGAAGGTCAGGATGGGTTCTTGCCCGTCATAGGCGACATTGCCAGGCCGGAACTCGGGCAGCCGCTCCCTGGCCCGCAGGGTCTTCAGCTCGGCCAAGGTGAAGTCCTCGGTGAACCATCCGGTGATGGCCGCGCCGTCGATGGTCTTGGTGGTCTTGCGATCCGCGAACTCGGGCCGGTCGGCCACGTCGGTCGTACCGCCGATCTCGTTCTCGTGCCGGTCGATGAAGACTCCGTCCCTGGACATCACCAGATCCGGCTCGATCACATCGGCGCCCTGTTCGATCGCCAGTTGATAGGCCGCGCGCGTATGCTCCGGCCGTTCGCCGGACGCGCCGCGATGGGCGATGATCAGGGGCTGGGCCACGGCGGGCGTTCCAACGAGCAGGGCGAGGGCGGTGACGATGGCGCGGATCATGCTCCTTGGATAGGGGCGCCGCGCGACAACCGAATGACGACGGCGTTTCTCCCTCCCCCTGCGGGGGAGGGAGAAACGCAGCGG
>NZ_JMQR01000175.1:0-5071 GCF_000698025.1 Brevundimonas sp. EAKA
CACTTCCCCGCCGCCGACATCCTGATTCACGCCGATCCGCGCGGCCGGGTCTGCCCGCCCTCTGCCGACACGCCGCCGCTCGCCGCACCCGGTGCGTCGGAATCGACAGCTGACGCCGAACCACGCACCGCCGCCCCCACGACCACCCCGCCCAAAGGCCCCTGGTCCTGATCCTGTCCTGATCGCGATCCGGTAAATGGACATTAACGGGTGTCGGCGCATCAAGCGGCGATGTCCGAGTCCACCGTCCTGTTCCATTTCGCCTTCCAGCCCGCCTCGCGCGCCGCGCGCCTGGCTCTGGGCGAGGCGCGTATCGAATGGACCGACACCCCGGTCCGTCCGTGGGAGGACGACTGTCCGGTCAACGACTTCAACCCCTCGGGCCTGCCGCCTGTCGTCCAGACCACGGATCGCGGCCGCCCCCTGACCCTGTGCGAACTGCCCGCCGTCCTGGGCTGGATCGAGGATCAGCAGAAGGCCCCCCTGCTTCTGTCCGCCGACCCCGCCGAACGGGCCGAGGCGCGCCGCCTGACCGGCTGGTTCGAGCGCCGGTTCACCGATGAAGTCGACGCCGTCCTGCTGCATGAGCGGATGGAGAAACCCCTGCTCAAACTGGGCCCGCCCGAGGCCCGCGCCCTGCGCCACGGCCGCGACGCCCTGAAATCCCACCTCGCCATGCTGGAAGACCTGGTCGCCGCCCGCGACTGGCTGGCCGGCCGCCGCCTCAGCCAGGCCGACCTGATCGCCGCCGCACACCTGTCGGTGCTCGACTATTTCGGCGAGATCCAGTGGGCCAACTGGCCGTCGCTGAAGACCTGGTACTCCAAACTCAAATCCCGTCCCTGCTTCCGCCCCCTGCTGGCGGACAGGTTCGTCGGCGTGCCGCCCTCAGCCTGGTATGCGGACCTGGATTTCTGAAGCCTACCACCGCCTCTCCCTCCCCCACGGGGGAGGGCGGTCGCGCAGCGACCGGGTGGGGCCGGCAGAGCACAAGCGCACCGCCGCCCTTACAACGCCTCCGCACCCAACCGCGCGATCCACAGCTTCGCCCGGCTGACCAGTTCGTCCTTGCGACGAAGGTCCGAGATATCCTCCGGCAAGCGATCCAGCTGCTCGAAGCGGAAATCCTCGGGCGCGTGCGCCTTCCACGCCGCCTGCAATGACCGGTACGGGCTGCCGCCATGGCGCAGCGCGAACCACAGCCCGTTCTGTTCGGTGTCGATGTGGCGGCTCTTGCCGACCCAGACCTGGCCCGTCGCGCTGCAGATCACGGCATAGACCCCGGCGATGGTCGGCCGCTCCTTGTATGCGGCGATCAGAGTCTTGCGATTTGTCTGGGTCATGGCGCTCTCTTATTTATCCGGGTATAAACATGACAGCTAATTTTATCCGGGTAAATACATGAGCGACGAAGATCGCGATCTGGTGCTGTTCGACGGCCCCAACCGCATCGCCAGAGGCTCGGACGCCGCTGTCGTGGCCGCTTTCCGCAAGGCCCTGGCGGCCTCGCCTCAAGCCGCGCTGCGCGTGTTCGATCTGGCGACCGGCCGCCCGGTCGACCTGGACCTCCGCGAGGCAGAACCAGCTCCGGCTCCCAGGCGCGGCCGTCCGCGCCTGGGCGTCGCCGCACGCGAAGTCACGCTTCTACCTCGCCATTGGGACTGGCTGGCGGCCCAGCCCGGCGGCGCCTCGGCCGTCCTGCGTCGTCTGGTGGACCAGGCCCGCAAGACCGGCGCGGACGGCGACGCGCGACGTCGCCGCACCGAGGCCGCCTATGGGTTCATGGTCGAGATGGCCGGCGACGCCCCCGATTTCGAAGAGGCCAGCCGCGCCCTGTTCGCCGGCGACCGCGACCGGCTCGCCGCCCTGATCGCGCCGTGGCCCACGGACATCCAGGGCCAGATTCTGGAGTTGCTAGACGGCGAGGCCGCATAGACTCGACTCTCCCTCCCCCTGCGGGGGAGGGAGAAAACTATGCTATCCCCCGCCCCGTGTCCGATCGCCTGAAAACCTTCATCCGCCAGCGCGCGGCCGAGCTCGGCTTCGATGTCTGCCGCTTCGCCTCGGCGGCCGACGCCTGGCCGGCGGGCGAGCGGCTGCGTCATTTCGTGGACGAAGGCCGGCACGGCGACATGGAATGGATGGAAACGACGCTGGACCGCCGCCAGCACCCCACCGCCATGTGGGACGAGGCGAAAACCGCCATCGTCCTGGGCATGAACTACGGCCCCGACGACAATCCGCTGGACCAGTTGGCCGACCGTTCCGCCGCCTATATCTCGGTCTATGCGCGGGGCGACGACTATCACGAGGTTATCAAGGGTCGGCTGAAACAGCTGGCGGGCCAGATCGCGGCCCGCAACGGCGCCGACATCAAGGTCTTCGTCGACACCGCCCCCCTGATGGAAAAGCCCCTGGCCCAGCGCGCCGGACTGGGCTGGCAGGGCAAACACACCAATCTGCTCAGCCGCACCCACGGCAACTGGCTGTTCCTGGGCACGATCCTGACCGCCGCCGAGATCGAACCGGACGCGGCCGAGACCGAACACTGCGGCCGTTGCACCGCCTGTCTGGACGCCTGTCCGACCAAGGCCTTCCCCGCCCCGTTCCAGCTCGACGCCCGGCGCTGCCTGTCCTACCTGACCATCGAGTTCGCCGATCCCTGGCCGGTCGAGTTCCGCACCCTGACCGGCTCGCGCATCTATGGCTGCGACGACTGTCTGGCCGTCTGTCCGTGGAACAAGTTCGCCCAGGAAGCCCGCGAAATCCGGCTGGCGCCCCGCCCCGCCTTCAACAGCCCGCGCCTGGCCGACCTGCTGGCGCTGGACGACGCCGCCTTCCGCGCCCTGTTCACCAAGAGCCCGGTCAAGCGGATCGGCCGCGACCGATTCCTGAGGAACGTCCTCTATGCGGTCGGCAATTCCAACGACCCGACCCTGATCGCCCCGACGCAAGCCCTGCTCAGCGACCCCGCCCCCCTGGTGCGCGGCGCCGCCGTCTGGGCCCTGTCGCGTCTGATGGCCCCCGCCGACTTCGCCGTCCTGCGTCAGGCGACGAAAGAGACCGACCCCCAGGTTCTGCGCGAATGGCATGGCCTGAGCGCCTAATTCTGCGCAAGCGGCCTCGCGCAGAAGACGGGGATCACCCCATCGCCGTCCCTGCGCCGGATCCGCCGCCCGGAACCTTGGCCACGTCCAGCAGCTTCAGCCGGAAGATCAGCACCGAGTTCGCCGGGATCTTGGGGCTGCTCTGTTCGCCGTAGCCCAGCGCCGGCGGCACGAACAGGATCCACTCGTCGCCGACGTGCATCTTCTGCAGGGCCTCGGTCCAGCCGGGCACCACGGTCTCGGGCGTGAACACCGCCGGCGCCCCGCGCGCGAACGAGCTGTCGAACACGGTGTCGTCGACCCGCTTGCCCTCGTAATCGACCTTGACCAGGTCATTACGGTCCGGGCTGACGCCGCCCGCCGGACCCGCCTGGACCACCCGGTACTGCAGCCCGCTGGCCAGGGTCTGGACCCCTTCTTCCTTGGCGTTCTTCTCCATGAAAGCGGCGGCTTCCGCCTTGCCGGCGTTCGGATCGACCGGTTCCGACCGGCCACAGCCGACCAGCATCAGAACGGCGACGACGGCCGCCCTACCCCATCCGAAGTTCATAGCCGCGTTCCTTCAAGGCCTCGCCGATCTCGTCGGCGTGGGCGCTATCGCGCGTTTCGACCATGATGTCGAACTCCGCGCCCTTGGCCGGCACGTCCAGCGCCAGACGATTGTGGACCACGTCGATGATATTGCCGCCCAGGCCCCCGATCACCGCCGCCATGGCCGACAACATGCCCGGCCGGTCGTCGCCCAGGATGCGGTAGACCAGCAACCTCCGTTCACGGACCATCTCGCGATTCAGCACCACGGCCAGCATCCGCGCATCGATATTGCCGCCGCACAGCTCCAGCCCGACCTTCATCCCCTTGAACCGCTCGGGATAGGCCAGCAGGGCCGCCAGACCGCCGGCGCCTGCTCCCTCCGCCACCGTCTTCTCATAGGTGACGTAAGAGGCCACCGCCCGTTCGAAGTCCGCCTCCTCACAGACGAAGACCTCGTCCACCAAGGGGTTCGCCAGGGCGAAGGGGATGTCGCCCACCGCCTTGATGGCGATGCCCTCGGCGATGGTCTGGCCGGTGCAGACCGGGGGCTTGCCGGCTCGCCGGGCCGTGAAGGACGGATAGCGCGCCGCCTCGACCCCGAACACCTTAATGTCCGGTTTCATCGCCTTGGCCGCGATGGCGCAGCCGGCGATCAGCCCGCCCCCGCCGATGGGGATCAGCAGGGCCTCCAGATCCGGCGCGTCCTCCAGGAACTCGATGGCGCAGACCCCCTGGCCCGCCACGATCCCCTCGTCGTCGAAGGCCGAGACGAAGACATAGCCCTTCTCCGCCTCCAGCCGTTTGGCGGCCTCGGTCGAGCCGGTGAAGTCCAGCCCCTCGATCACCACCGTGGCCCCGTGGGACCGGGTGCCGTTGATCTTGGCGAAGGGGGTCCCCTCCGGCATCACGATGGTCACCGGCACCCCCAGCCGTCCGCCATGATAGGCCAGGGCCTGGGCGTGGTTCCCGGCGCTGGCCGCCACCACCCCGCGCTTGCGCTCTTCCGGCGTCAGCATCAGCAGCCGGTTCAACGCCCCGCGCTCCTTGAAGCTGCCGGTGAAGTGCAGATTGTCGAACTTCACCCAGACCTCGGCCCCGGTCAGCTGCGACAGCTTGCGGGAATGGCGGGTGGGGGTGCGGTCCACCTGACCGGCGATTCGGCCCTGAGCAGCCTGGATATCGGCGAAGGTGACGGTCATGATCGGATTCCACTCTGCCGCCGGGTGATCGCCCGACGAATTTTCTCGCGCTTCTTTCGCGCTTTGTCGGTTCCCGGTCCAGAGGGCGCAACCTTGACCGTGGAAGTCGCGTTGTCGCTCGTGCGATAAGTGGATCGTCGCACCCCCGCGACCGGTCCACGATCATTTCCGGCCCCGCCTCCCCCCAGGGCGGTCCGGATTTCCGGAGGAAGCCCCATGTCGATCCGCCCC
>NZ_JMQR01000176.1:0-5060 GCF_000698025.1 Brevundimonas sp. EAKA
TCGCCTGGCGGCGCGCCTCGAAACGCGGATGCAGATGGACGGCCGTGACCCAGGCGCAGCCCAGGCCGGCGGCCGCGGCGATGATCAGGAAGACGTCGTTATAGGCCAGGATATTGGCCTGTTGCGTCACCTGACGGGTGAGCATGGCCACGCCCTCGGCGTTCAGCAGGGCCGGGTCGGTGATGGTCGAGGCATAGGCGCCGGACAGCTGGCGCAGGCGCAGAACCACCTCGGGATTCAGGCTGGTGATGTCGGCGGACAGCTGGTTCGAATGGAATTTCTCGCGCACCACCTGGATCGTGCCGATCAGGGCGCTGCCGGCCAGGGCGCCCAGGTTCTGAAGCACGCTGAACATGACGATGAAGCTGATGATGTTGCGCGCGCCCTGTTGCAGCACCTTGCCGACGCCGATCAGCAGGGCCGGGCCGACGAACATGGCCGAGGCGAAGGCGATCATGGCCTGGCTGACATACAGCTGGGCCGGACGGGTCAGAACGGTGGCGTGGCTGTCGATGAAGGCGCCGACGGCGATGAGGCCCAGGGCGATGGCGATGGGCTTGTTCAGCTTGGCCATGTTCAGGGTCAGGGCGCTGACCGCCGTGCCGGCGATCATGGCCAGCAGGATCAGCAGGAAGAGACCGTGCAACTGGTCCGGACCCAGGCCGACCACGGTCAGGAAGCCCACGGCGCCCGAGGTCTGTTCCGACAGGGTGATGCGGATCAGCAGGATGGCGCCGAACAGGCGCAGGATGTCCGGGCCGGTCAGCCAGCGGACGTTGATTAGCGGATTCCGCCGATCGTACTCGATCATCAGCGCCGCAGTCAGCAGCAGGATGGCGCCGGCCAGGGCCCAGCCGATCCAGGCGGCATCGGTCCACCAGACGATCCGGCCCAGACCCAGGACGGCGGCCAGCAGGGCCACGCCCGGCGCGAACAGGGCGAAGGTGACGAAGTCCAGCGGCTCGAACAGCTTCAGCCGCTCGGACGGGGGCAGGCGCAGCACCTGGACGGCGGCCCAGGCCAGAAGCGCCATGCCCAGCTCGAAGGTGTAGAAGGCGCGCCAGTCGTTCATCTCCAGCAGGCTGGGCATGATCAGCCGGGCGATGGGGACGGCGAAGCTGGACAGGCCGATGCCGATCACCAGTCCCTTCAGGCGGTGCTGGGCCGGGAAGGCCTGGATCATATAGAGGAAGCCCAGGGTGCTGAGCCCCACCGCCGCCATGCCTGCGACGGCGCGGACGAACAGGGTGGACTCATAGTTGTCGACCGCCAGGTGGGCGGCGCAGGTGACAACGAAGGCGGTCAGGCAGATCTGGGTGAACAGGCGCAGGCCGTATTGCTGGCGGAACTTGAACAGGATCAGGTTCATGCAGGCGTTGGTCATGACGAAGACGACCGGCAGCCAGGCCGCCTCGGTGATCGTGATCCCCAACGAGCCCTGAAGACTGGTCAGATTGGCGGTGACGGCCGCGTTGCCCAGGCTGCCGACCAGGGCCACCAGAACCCCGGTCAGAGCGTACTGCAACCGCAGCCAGGCCGTATGGTCGGGCGTGGCCGGCGAGCCGGGCAGGGTGGGTCGCTCGTGCGGCTTCAGGGTGGCGAGATACTGCTCCCAGGGCAGATGCCAGTTGTGATCGGCGCGACGAGCCATCAGGACGCCTCCGGCCTGGGCTTCAGCCCGTCCAGAATGATGACGCGGGTGCGCTGGGACACGGCCTGACGCTCGGCCTCGTCGGCGCCCTGGAAGCCGGCGCCCAGCAGGGTGGCGATCAGGCGGATGTCCATCGGCCGCAGATCCTTTCGCACCAGACCGGCCGCCTGGGCCCGTTCGAGGGGGGCGGCGCCCGCCTCCATCAAGCTCTGCCGCAGGGGGGTAAGCGCATCGGGCGACCTCACGTTCCGGACCAACCCCGCCAGGCCGGCGTTGCGGATCATGTCTTCCGCCAGCCGGTCCAGAAACCAGAAGAAGGCTTCCGGGGCGTCGCCCTGTTCGGCGGTGCGGCGGTCCAGGTCGGCGAGGTCGGCCTCAAGCACGGCCAGGGCCAGTTCGGTGCGGTCGGCGAAATGACGATACAGGGTGCCGCGTCCGACGCCGGCCTTTTCCGCGATCAGGTCCAGCGGCGCGTCCAGCCCCTGGTCGGCGAAGACCGCGCGCGCGGCCTCAAGCAGGGCGGCGTGGTTGTGGACGACGTCCTTACGGACATGTTTGGGGGCGGGGCGCGACATGATGACGCGCATAAATGGACATGGGTGTCCGTTTTGCAAGGGGCCGTTCGAAGATCCCTCTCCCAGCGGGGAGGGCTTGAGCGGCTGAGAGCGTAGCGATCAGTCTTGCGCGCAAGGGTGAGGGGCGCGGCGGTGCGAGCTGGCCCACCGGCGGGCCCTCATCCGGCCCTTCGGGCCACCTTCTCCCCAAGGGAGAAGGAAGGGGAGTTTACAGCCCCTTCTCCAGCACCACGAAATCCAGCTCGGGCCGAGGCGGATCGACGGGGAAGGGGCGGGTCTCGCCGGTGGGGCGGTAGCCGCGCCGTTCGTACCAGGCGATCAGTTCCGCGCGGCGGTGGATGACGGTCATCTCCATGCGGCGGGCCGCGAACCGGGCGACGGCCTCGGTCTCCGCGGCGGCCAGCAGGCGGCGGCCCAGGCCGGAGGCTTGCAGGCTCGGCTCGACGGTCAGCAGGCCGAGATAGGTCCGGTCGTCGCCGATGCGGGCGACCTGGACGCAGCCGACCGGGGCGCCGTTGCGATGGGCCAGCAGAATGACCCGGTCGGGATCGGCGATCAGGGCCGACAATTCTTCGGCGCTGGTGCGGGTGTCGAACAGCAGGTCCGCCTCGTGCGTCCAGCCGGCCTTGGCCGTCTCGCCGCGATAGGCGCGCTCGATCAGGGGATGGAGCGCGGCGACGTCTTCGGGCGTCGCCGCGCGAAAGGCGATGTCGCTCACCTGGAAACGCCCAGCTCCTGCACCAGATGGTCCATGCCATAGACGTCGCGCAGAGCGACGGTCACGGCCTGGGTGGTGACGATGACGCTGCGGTTGACGGCGCGGTCATAGCCGTAGGCGTTGCGCTGGGTGAGGACGGTGGAGTCGAAATTGGCGCCCACGATCTCGCCCTTCGCATTGATGGCGGGAGACCCCGACGAGCCGCCGATGGTGTCGGTCGAAACGGCCATGTCCATGACGGCGTTCGGGTCGATCCGGTCCTTGGCCGCCAGCAGTTTGGGCGCGACGGCGAAGGGCTCGGCGCCGGTGGCGCGGTCCCACAGGCCGGCGAAGGTGGTGAAGGCGGCGAATCGCTGACCGGGAACGTCGGAGCCTTCGACCTGGCCATAGGTCAGGCGCAGGGTGCCGGTGGCGTCGGGATAGACGGCGTCGCCATAGGCGGCGAAGCGGGCGGCAGCCAGCTGTTCCGAGGCGCGGTCGGTCGGGGCCTGGACCCGCGTCTCCCAGGCGTCGCGAACGGCGCGGGCGTCGGCGTCGATGGCCAGGGCGTAGCGGATCATTGGATCGGTCGAGGCCTGGACGGCGGCGAGACCGCCGGTCCACAGGGCGCGGCGCACGGCCGGGTCAGCCAGGGTCGTGCCGGCGACCAGTCGGGCCGACAGGGTCTCGGGGCTCTCCTTGCCCAGCAGGGTGCGGACCGAAGGGCTGTCGACCGTCAGCCATTCGCGGGTCTTGGACAGCCACCATTCCAGCCGGATCTGCTCAAGCTCGGGATAGGTGGGACGTTCGGCGAACAGGCGGGACTCGACGCCCGACAGACGGCTGTCGGCGAACTCGGGCAGGCGCTGGTCCGACGGCTTGGCGCGTTCCTGGGCGCCGCGCACCAGGGTGCGGGCCCAGGCGAACAGCTGCGACCCGCCGGCGACCGAGGTCGTGCCCAGGCCCGTGCCGCCTTCCAGCAGGGCCATGGAGGGATAGAGTTCACGGGCGACGGGCTGGACCGTGCTGAGCGTTGACCAGGGATCGACGCCGGACCCGGCGGCGCGGGCGCGGAAGTCGGTTTCCTGCTCGGCCTTGCGGGCCATGAAGGCCGGATCGATCAGGGCGGCCATCCGGCCACGGCCGCGCTTGTAGGTGTTCTCAAGGCCCACGATGGGGTCCATGGCGATGAAGGCCTGGTCCTCGCCCTCTTCGGAATAGCGGATCAACCGGCCGCGCAGTTCGGAGGCGATCAACTGGTCCAGCGGCAGGACCACGTCGCGGATGGTGGTCAGCTGGTCCATGGTCAGCAGGCGCTGGGTCGAACCGGGATTGCCGGAGATGAAGACGGCCTCGCCCTGCGTCGGCTTGTTCGGGTTCCAGGCGAAATGGGTTGATGTGACCGCAGGCTCACCATCCTCGTACAGGCGGATGAAGGCGGCATCTATGGCGAAGCGGGGGAAGGAGAAGTTGTCCAGATCGCCGCCGAAGGTGGCGGCGCGATCCTCGGGCGCCCAGGCCAGGCGGACGTCGGAATATTTGCGGTAGGTGTAGAGCTTGAACTGGCCGCCCCGGTACAGGCTGACGACCTGGCAGCGGATCTTGGGATCGTTGCCGCAGGCTTCGCTCTCGATCCGGCCGGCCTCGGCGTCGCGGGCCTGGGTGAAGGCCTGGCCTTCAAGCCCGGCGCCGGCCTTGTGCATCCGCTCGGTCACGTCGCTGATGTCGGTCAGGATTTCGGCGGTGGCGCCGGGGCATTTCAGCTCTTCCTCGCGCGATTTCGGGAGGAAGCCGGTCTCGGCGTAATTGACCTGGGGCGTGGAGAGGTTGGCGACGCAGGTGGCGACGCAGTGATTGTTGGTCATGACCAGGCCCTGGCCCGAGACCACGCCCGCCGAACAGCCGCCGAACTTCACCGAGGACAGACGGACACGGTCCAGGAAGGCCTGGTCGATGTCGGTTCCCAGCGTCTGGTTGGCGCGGGCGACGGGGAAGTTGTCGAAGGTCCACATGCCTTCTTCGGCGCTGGCCGATGAGGCGAAGGCGATGACGGCGGCGGAGGCGAGAAGGGCGAGGCGCATGGGGGGACTCCAGAACTCTCCCTCCCAGTCCGGGGAGGGTGGCCGGCGCGCAGCGC
>NZ_JMQR01000177.1:0-5052 GCF_000698025.1 Brevundimonas sp. EAKA
CGGCGGCAGCCAGACCGTCGGCCTCCTGGGACAGGGAGTGGCTGGCGGCGGTGGACTGTTCGACCATGGCCGCATTCTGCTGCGTCATCTGGTCCATCTGATTGACCGCCGTATTGACCTGCTGCAGCCCTGTCGCCTGTTCGGCGGCGGACGAGGAGATCTCCGTCACCAGGCCTTCGATCTGGGCGACATGGGCCACGATCCGGTCCAGCGCCTGACCGGTCTCAGTCACCAGTTTCACGCCCGACCCGACCTGCACGGTCGATTGGGTGATCAAACCCTTGATCTCCTTGGCCGCCTCGGCCGAACGTTCGGCCAGGGCCCGCACTTCCGACGCCACCACGGCGAAGCCCCGGCCGCTTTCGCCCGCCCGCGCCGCCTCGACCCCGGCGTTCAGGGCCAGCAGATTGGTCTGGAAGGCGATCTCGTCGATGACGCCGATGATCTGGTTGATCTGGGCCGACGAGCGTTCGATCTCTCCCATGGCGGCGACGGCGTCGCGCACCACCGCGCCGCTCTTGTCGGCGTCGTCGCGCGCCGCCTGGACCGCGCCGGCGGCCTGGATCGCCCCTGCAGCGGTGGCTTTGACGGTCGCTGTGACCTCGTCCAGGGCGGCGGCGGTCTCTTCCAGACTGGCCGCCTGTTGTTCGGTGCGGCGCGACAGGTCGTCGGCGGCCTTGGCGATCTCGGCGGCGCCGGCGTTGATCGCGCCCGTATTGGCGGCGATGGTGCCGATGGCCTCCTGCAACCCCTCGACGGCGGCGTTGAAATTAGTCCGCAGCTGTTCGTAGGCGGGCGGGAAGGCGTCGGTGATGCGCACCGTCAGATCGGCCTGGGCCAGGGAGTCCAGCCCGCGGGTCAGTCCGGTGACGACGATCGCCTGCTCGCGGGCGGCGGCCGCGCGCGACTGGTCGCCGACCGCGCGGTCCTCTTCCTCCTTCGCCCGGCGCCGGCCGGCCTCGGCCGCCTCGGCCTCGGCGCGGGCGACGATCAGGGCCTGGATGTCGACGACGGCGCGGGCGATGTCCCCGACCTCGTCCTTGCGGCGGGCCTCGCCCAGCTTCACCTCGGTCTGGCCCTGGGCCATGGCGCGCAGGCCCCCGGTCAGGCGGCGGATCGGCGCCACCAGGCCGCGCGACCCCGCCAGGATCAGGCTGATGCTGATCAGCAGGCTGGCGAGCACGGCGGCCATCATCACCATCTGTCCCGTCCTGGCCTCAGCCTCGGCGGCGGCGCGGTTCTTCTCGGCCGCGGCTTCGATCCTGTCGGCCGCCGCGCTCATGGCGGTCTCCAGGGCCGTGAACTGGGTCAGGAAGTCTGTCATGCCGCCCTGAGCCGCGACCGGATCCTTGGCGGCGAGTTCGACCATCCGGGCCGCCGCCGCGATATAGGCCTGAAGCGGCGCCTCGACCGCCTTCAGGGCCGCCTGAATCTCCGGGTCCGTCGCCAGGGCGTTGTTTTCCGCAATGGCCTGTTCGAAGATTTCGCGGTGCTCGGCCAGATCGGCCGTCACCGCATCGATATCGACGCCGTTGGCGGGATCCTTGGCCAGCATGGCCCCGAACACGTCGGAGCGCAGGGCGTCATGCATCATGTCGGCCTGCATGTGGTTGCGCAGCACGCTCGACGACACCGACGCCCGCTCCAGCGCCCCGGCCAGCTTGGCGTTCATCACCAGACCGACGCCCGCCGTACCCACGGAAAGCAGCAGGACGATGATCCCCGTGGCCGTGACCTTCTTGCCTATCGTCCAGATCATGACCGCTCCCGCCAACCTGACATTCCTTCGAACCGCGGTACACGAATTCTGGTTAATGCAAGATTTTCGGCCGCCTACGTCGTTTCCTCGTGGCCGCTTAAGGACGATTTTCATTCCGCCGGGATTACGCCGCTCTCTGAACAGAACGGACGTATGGCCATGCAGAACGCTAAGCCCTCGGTTTTCAAACCCCTCGTCGCAGCGGTCGCCGCTGCCTGCGCAGCAATGGGCGCCGCAATGGGCGCCGCCCCGGCCCACGCCCAAGACCAGGCCCAGGACCAGGCCCGCGCGGCGGACCCGGACTGGACCCTGTCGGCGGAATATACGGCCGATGTCTCGGGCGTCGTTTCCGGCGGCGCGAAACGCGCAGGCCGGTATCTGGACAATCTGAGCGTCGAACTGGACGGCGACCTGGAACAGGCCTGGGGCTGGCGCGGGGCGCGACTGCACATGTCGGGCCTGTATAACGGCGGGGGCGAGCCCAACGCCCTGGCCGGAACCCTGCAGGGCGTCGACAATATCGAGGTCGGGGCCCAGGGCGCCCGCCTGTTCGAGGCCTGGATCGAACAGGATCTGGGCGGATCGGCCACGCTTCTGGCCGGCCTGTACGACCTCAACAGCGAATTCTACGCCACCGAGGCCTCGGGCCTGCTGATCTCGCCGCCGTTCGGCATCGGCTCCGAACTGGCCTCGACCGGCCCCAACGGCCCGGCCATCTTCCCCTCCTCGTCCCTGGCGGCGCGTCTGCGGGTCGGCGACACCGACGGAACCTATGCCCAGGCCGCCGTCGTCAACGCCGACGCCCGCACCTTCGGCGATCATGGCGGGGTGGACACAGACCTGGATCACGGCGTTCTGGCCATCGCCGAGTTCGGCAGCCGCGCCCCCTTCCGCTACGCCTTCGGCGTCTGGCGCTACAACCAGCGTCAGGACGACATCCGCGACCTGACCCCCGACGGCGACCCCGCCCACAGCATCGCCCAGGGCGCCTACGTCCTGGCCGAGGGTCCGGTCTGGGGCGCGGCCGCCCCCGACGGCCCCCAGGTCGACGCCTTCGCCCGCCTGGGCGTGTCCGACGGCGACACCACCGACTTCAAGGGCGGCTGGCAGGCCGGCGTCCTGGTGCGCCAGGTCTTCGCCGCCCGTCCCGACAGCCAGCTGTCCTTCGGCCTTCACCAGGGCTGGCTGTCCGACAAGGCCCGCGCCAACCTGACCGACACGCCCGCCGACCCCGCCCGCTACGAAGAGGGTCTGGAGCTGACCTACGCCGACCGCATCGGCCGTTTCACGATCCAGCCCGACATCCAGCTGATCCGGGATCCCGGCGGCCTGAAGGACGTCGATGACGTGGTGGTGGTGTCCCTGCGGGTGATCACGCCGCTGTTCTGAACCTCTAGGGTTGCAGCGCCACGCGGGCGGGATCGAAGCCGACGACCTCGCGGATCACGATCATGCTCTTGAAGCCGCGCACGCCCTTTTCGGGGATCAGTTCGCGGATGCCGAAGGCTTCGTAATCCTGCATCGAGCGCACGGCGACGGTCAGCAGATAGTCGGTTTCGCCCGTCACGTCCCAGGCGCCCTGGACCTCGGGACTGGCCCTCATGGCGTGCTGGAAGGCCTCCATCACCTTGCGGTCCTGGGTGTTCATCTCGACCTGGACATGGAGGACGATGCGCGGCTCGACGCGAGCGGGATCAATCACGGCGACGTCGGCGACGATGACGCCCTCGGCCCGCAGCCGACGCAACCGGCGCAGCACGGCGGATTCCGACAGGCCCACCGCCTCGGCCGTCACCCGCGCCGGCTCAAGATTGTTGCGCCGGACGCGCGCCAACAGCCTATGGTCGAAATCGTCAAGGGTGACGAAATTCGTCATTTCATGGCCTTTCATGACGAAATCCGGCGCATGAAAGCCGAAAATCGCCGGGAAGCGCAAGCTGAATTGCAATAGCTTCAGGCCATGACCTCCGTGGCCCTGAAACAGCACCTGACCTCGCCGCTGGCGATGCGCCTGATCCCCTATCTGGCGCTGTTCGCGGGCATGGTGACGCTGGCGGGCGGCACCTCCTTCGCCAAGACCCTGTTCCCGCTCATCGGGGCGCAGGGGACATCGGCCTATCGCGTCGGGATTTCAGCGGTTCTGCTGGTGGCGGTGTTCCGCCCCTGGCGATTCCGGCTGAGCCGCGCGGACCTGGGGGCCATCGCGCTGTACGGCGTCGTGCTGGGGGCGATGAACCTCAGCTTCTACATGTCGCTGCGGACCATTCCGCTGGGCCTGGCCATCGCCATCGAGTTCATGGGGCCGCTGAGCCTGGCCCTGATCCATTCGAGAAAGCCGATCCATTTCGTCTGCGTCGGCTTTGCGGTCCTGGGCCTGGGCCTGCTGCTGCCGCTGAAGGCCGGAACGGGTGCGCTGGATCCGGTCGGTATGGCCCTGGCCGCCTTCGCCGGCCTGTGCTGGGCCCTCTACATCGTGTTCGGCAAGCGGCTGTCGCATATCCATGCGGGCCAGTCCGTGGCCCTGGGCATGAGCGTTGCGGCCATGGTCGTCGTGCCTTTCGGCGTGGCCCATGCCGGCGCGGCCCTGCTGAACCCGGCCATCATCCTGGCCGGCGTGGCGGTGGCGATCTTCTCCAGCGCCCTGCCCTATTCGCTGGAGATGGTGGCCCTGCGCGGCATCCCCAAACGCACCTTCGGCGTGGTGCTCAGCGCCGAGCCGGCGGTCGGCGCCCTGGCGGGTCTTATCGTGCTGCACGAACACCTGACCGGCCAGCAGTGGCTCGCCATCGCGGCCATCGTCGTCGCCTCGGTCGGGGCCATCGCGACCACGCGAGAGACGCCGGTCGCCGCAGAACCGGTTTAACCTCCTTCACCCCCCGTTAACCACGATGGCCCATCTGGTTAACGCCTGTTCCTGGGGTCCGTCTTGCACACTCTCGTCGCCGCCGTCGAAGCGATCGATCCGCTGGTCGTCACCGGCAAGGTCGCGGGCGTCTCGGGCCTGTTGATCGAGTCGCGCGGGGGCCTGTCGCGTCTGGCGGTCGGGGCCCGGGCCGAGATCAGCCGGCGCGGGCAGACGGCCCTGCCGGCCGAGGTGGTGGGGTTCCGCGACGCCAAGGCTCTGCTGATGCCGTTCGGCCCTGTCGAGGGGGTGGCGCCCGGCGCCGAGATCCGCATCATCGACCAGGCCGCCAGCGTGCGCCCGACCACGGCCTGGCTGGGCCGGATCATCGACGCCTTCGGCAATCCCATCGACGGCAAGGGCCCCCTGCCCCAGGGGCCGGTCCCCTATC
>NZ_JMQR01000178.1:0-4967 GCF_000698025.1 Brevundimonas sp. EAKA
CCCCCAACCCGTCGCTGCGCGACGCCCCTCCCCGGACGGGGAGGGAGAGGCGGTTCGCCTAGTCCTGCAGCCGCGCCCAGCCGAGCTTGCCCAGCACTTCCATCGGGCGAAAGCCCGACTTGTAGTCCATCTTGTCGGAGCCCTGGACCCAGTAGCCCAGATAGACGAAGGGCAGGCCGACCTGGGCGGCCTGGCGGACGTGGTCGAGGATGGCGAACCGGCCCAGGCTGCGGCGCTCCATCGTCGGATCATAGAAGCTGTAGACCATCGACAGACCGTCCTTCAGCAGGTCGGTCAGGGTGACGGCGACCAGATCGCCCGGTCCGCCGTCGGTCGAGGCCAGGCGATATTCGATCAGATGGGTGCGAACCGTCGTGTCCTCGACCATGGCGACATAGTCGAGCCACCCCATGTCGCTCATGCCGCCGGTCGGGTGGCGGGTGGTCAGATAGCGGCGCAGCAGCTGGAACTGTTCGGTCGTGGCCTCGGCCTCGACCAGGCTGCGCGACAGATCCGCGTTGCGGGTCAGAACCTTGCGCTGCGACCGGGTGAAGGCGAACTCGGGCACGGGCAGGCGGACCGAAACACAGGCGTCACAGGCTTCGCAGGCCGGGCGATAGGCGATGTTCTGACTACGGCGAAAACCGGCGATGGTCAGTTCGTCATTGACGTGGGCGCCGTCCGAAAAGGGCAGGTTGGCGAAGACCTTGCGCTCGGTCTTGCCGGGCAGATAGGGACACGGCGCGACCGAGGTCATGAAGAACCGGAGCTGTCGTGTCGGAACATGCTGCGTCACGGCGCTAGATCCGCATCCGATCTTGCCGAGAGTGTGACGGTCGAAGGCTCATTCGTGGATTTGGCGTCATTCCTCGCCGGGCCGCAAGCGCGTTCGCGCCACAGCCGAGCGGGATCACAGCGAGGTGTCCATCGGCAGGACCGGCGCCTCGCGCAGCAGGACGATGGCGATGCGGCGGTTGCCGGCCAGGGTCGGGTCGTCGGGATAGAGGGGGTCCGAACCCGCTTTGCCGGCGACGGAATAGACCCGGTCGGCGTCCACGCCGGCGCTCTGAAGCACCAGACGCGAGCCGTTGGCCCGTTCCGAGGACAGGGTCCAGTCGGCCGGACCGCTGGCGCGATTGGAGCCGGGCGTGGCGCTGGTGTGGCCGGTGATGGAGATGCGGTTCGGCAGCTGGTTGATGACCTTGGCCACGGCGCGCAGCAGGACCTGAGCCCGGGCGTTCGGCCGGGCCGAGTTGTTGTCGAACATCGAGCGGCCCTCCTGATCGACCAACTGGATGCGCAGGCCCTCGGGCGTCTGATCGACGATCAGCTGTTTCGACAGCTCGGCCAGTTCCGGCATCGACTGCATGGCCTGACGCAGGGATTCGGCGGCGCTGGCGAACTCCGCCGCCTCGCGCTTCTGGATCTCGGCCTGGAGCGCGGCCTCGCTGGCCGATGCGAGATTGGTGCTGGAACCGGCGGTCGTGGCGTCAGCCGGGGCCTCGGGCGCGAGTTGCTCGAGCACCGACTGGGATCCGGAGCTCTTGGGGCCGTCGTCGCCCAGGGCCGTGCCGCCCAGTATGCCGCCCGAACCGGAGGTGGTTTCGGAAACGCTGGCCGGAGCGAAATACTCGGCTATGCCTTTCTTCTGCTCCGGATCGGTCGTGTTGATCAGCCACATCAGCAGGAAGAAGGCCATCATGGCGGTCACGAAGTCCGCATAGGCCACCTTCCAGGCGCCGCCATGGTGGCCGCCGCCGGAGACCTTCTTGACCTTCTTGATGAGGATCGGACGATCGCTCACGGACATGGACGCACCCCGGGAATTTACTGTCCCAATGTGGGGCGCCGAGGTTAACCGGGCGTTGATCCGCGCCACAGCGGCTTGAACCCCCGCTCGACCCGGCCTAGTCCGTGCCCTGAAACACGGAGCCAGTCATGAAGATCGCATTCGCCGGCCTGGGCGTCATGGGCGCCCCGATGGCGCGTCACCTGGTGCAGGCCGGCCATGATGTCGTCGGCTTCAACCGCACCATATCCAAGGCGCAGGCCTGGGCCGAGGCGACGGGCGGCCGCTTCGCGAAGACGGTGGCCGAGGCGGCGCACGACGTCGATCTGTTCATCCTGTGCGTCGGCAATGACGACGACGTGCGCGCCGTCGTGACCGAGGGGCTGCCGCATCTGGCTGAAGGCGCTGTGATCGTTGATCACACGACGACGTCGGCGAAGGTGGCGCGCGAGATGGCGGCGTTGGCCGAAGGGCAGGGGCGGCGCTTCGTCGACGCCCCGGTGTCGGGCGGTCAGGCGGGCGCCGAGAACGGCCAGCTCAGCGTCATGGCGGGCGGCGACGCCGGGGCTCTGGCCAAGGCGGAACCGGCGCTCCAGGCCTATTCCAAGGCGATAAAGCATATGGGGGCGGCCGGATCGGGCCAACTGACCAAGATGGTCAATCAGATCGCCATCGCCGGGGTGGTCCAAGGCCTGGCCGAGGCGGTGCATTTCGCCCAGGTCGCGGGCCTGGACACCGACGCCGCCTTTGACGCCGTCTCCAAGGGCGCGGCCCAGAGCTGGCAGATGGACAACCGCTGGAAGACGGCCGCCAGAGGCGAGTTCGAATTCGGCTTCGCCGTCGACTGGATGCGCAAGGATCTGGGCCTGGTGCTGGACGAGGCGCGGTCGAACGGGGCGCGTCTGGCCCTGACGGCCCTGGTCGATCAGTTCTACGCCGAGGTCCAGGCCATGGGCGGAAATCGCTGGGACACCTCCAGCCTGGCGGCGCGACTTCAGTCGAAGGACTGAAGTCGCGCAAGGGAAGTGGCGGATCAGGCCGCTTCCCAGCCCTTTTCGACGGCCCAGACGGCGAAGGCGTAGTCGTGGGCGACCTCTTTCAGATAGTCGAACCGGCCGGCGGCGCCGCCGTGTCCGGCCTCCATGTTGATCTTCAGCAGCACAGGCTTGCCCGAGGTCGTCGCCGGACGCAGCTTGGCGACCCATTTTTCAGGCTCCCAATAGGTGACGCGGGGATCGGACAGGCCGCCGGTCGCCATGACAGCCGGATAGGCCTTCGGCCCCACCTGATCATAGGGGCTGTAGCTCATCATATAGTCGTAGGCCTCCGGGTCCTCGATCGGATTGCCCCATTCGGGCCATTCCGGCGGCGTCAGCGGCAGGGAGGTGTCGCTCATGGTGTTGATCACATCGACGAAGGGCACCTGGCCGATGACGCCGGCCCACAGGTCGGGCCGCATGTTGTTGACAGCGCCCATCAGCAGGCCGCCGGCCGAACCGCCCTGGGCGACGATGTGTCCGGCGGTCGCGTATTTCCGGTCGATCAGGTGTTCGGCGGCGGCGATGAAGTCGGTGAAGGTGTTCTTCTTCGTCATCCGGCGGGCGTCCAGGAACCAGCCCCAGCCCTTGTCCGAGCCGCCCCGGATATGGGCGATGGCGTAGATCCAGCCGCGATCGACCAGCGACAGCCGGTTGGTCGAGAAACTGGCCGGCATCGGAATGCCGTAGGAGCCGTAGCCGTAGAGCAGCAGGGGCGCCGAACCGTCCACCGGCGTGGATTTACGACGCAGCACCGTGACCGGCACCAGCTGTCCGTCCGAAGCGGGGGCGTTCAGTCGCTCGACCACATAGTCCGCAATATTGTGGCCCGACGGAATCTGCTGCGTCTTGCGCAGGGTCCGCTCGCGCGTCGCCATGTCGTAGTCGAAGGTCTGGGTCGGGGTGGACGGCGAATTGTAGCTGTATCGCGTGTTGGTCGTCTCGAACTCGGACGCGCCGGACAGCGACAGGGCGAAGGCGGGTTCGTCGACGGCGATCTCATGCTCGGCGCCGGCGCGGTCACGGATGATGATCCGGGTGTTGGCGTCGGCCCGTTCCTGGCGAGCCAGGTGATCCATCGTCAGGTCCAGGCCTTCGATGAAGCGGCCGGGCGTGTGCGGCACCAGGTCGGTCCAGTGGGCCTTGGCCGGCGTTGCGGTCGGCGCCTGGACGATCTTGAAGTCGATGGCGTCGTCCGCATTGGTTCGGATCACCCAGCGGTCGCCCCAGTGATCGGCGTCGTAGCGGAGGGCCACCACGCGCGGCTCCAGGACGACCGGCGTCGCGGTCGGGTTCGCAGCCGGGATGTAGCGGGCCTCGGACGTTTCCTGATTCTGGATGCCGATGACGATGAACTGGTCGTCGGCGGTGCGGCCGACGCCGATGAACATGCCGTCGTCGGCCTCTTCATAGACCAGGGTGGCTTCACCGCCGCGCGCCGGGCGACGGAAGATCTTGTCCGGGCGACCGTTGTCGTCGCGATTGGTCCAGAAGATCCACTGGCTGTCGGGCGAGAAGACGAAGTCGCCGGTGGCGCTGTCGATCACGTCGGGCAGAACTTCGCCGGTCGCCAGGTCCTTGACGTAAATCTTGTGGACCTCGGAGCCCTGGGCGTCCTCGGCATAGGCGAACAGGCTGTGGTCCGGGCTGTGGCTCGCGGCCGACACTTCCGAATAGGCCTTGCCCTCGGCGAGTTCGTTGGCGTCGAGGAGCAGTTGAGGCGTGGGCGCGACGACGAAATTCTTCGTCACCGGCTGACCGTCCACCATCCACGCGCCCTGGCGTTCGACGCGCATGTAACGGGGATGCTGGTCGCCGGTGCGGTATTCGACGTAGTAGTTCCAATCGCCGTCCGGGGCCGGAACCGAGCTGTCGTCCTCCTTGATGCGACCGCGCATCTCGGCGAACATCGCCTGCTGCAGCGGCAGGGTGGAGGCCATCATGGCCTCGCGGTAGGCGTTCTCCGCCGTCAGATGTTCCTTGACCTCGGTCTTGATCAGGGTCGGATCGCGCAGCACGGCCTGCCAGTTGTCGTCCTTCATCCATTGATAGTCGTCGGTCCGGGTGCGGCCCAGTTGTTCGATGACGACAGGGATCTTCTTGGCGACGGGGGGCTGGGGCATCGAGGGTCCGGTAGTCTG
>NZ_JMQR01000179.1:0-4933 GCF_000698025.1 Brevundimonas sp. EAKA
CGTGGCCAGCATGAGGTTCTGACAGATAGGTGCTGCGAGACTGTACGAGTCGACCGTGACTACGGTATGTGCGATGAGGTCTGTCTGTTATATGCACTGTAATGTATATTGTGGGGTCCCGCTAGGCGCCTTTAGCATCAGGGAGTAAGCGGGCGTGCGTCTCTAATGCGTTCACGAGTCCCCGCGCGCCCGTTCGCGGGCCTGGTCCGTGTCGGCGCCGCGGGCGACAGCGACGCCCATGCGGCGGCGCTCGAAGGCTTCGGGTTTGCCGAAAAGGCGCAGGTCGGCGGTCGGGACGGACAGGGCTTCGGCGACGCCTTCGAAAGCGACGCCTTGCGCCTCCATGCCGCCGTAGATGACGGCGCTGGCGGCGGGCTCGCGCTGGGTGACGTCCACGGGCAGGCCCAGGATGGCGCGGGCGTGGAGGGCGAACTCGCTCATCGTCTGGCTGGCCAGGGTGACGAGGCCGGTGTCGTGGGGGCGGGGCGAGACCTCGGAGAACCAGACCTGGTCGCCCTTGATGAAGAGTTCGACGCCGAAGACGCCCCATCCCTTGTTGTCTGGGCCGCCGAGGGCGTCCGTGACCTTGCCGGCGATGTCCTGCGCGGCGGCGAGGGCGGCGGGGGTCATGGCCTGGGGTTGCCAGCTCTCGACATAGTCGCCCTTGACCTGGCGGTGGCCGATGGGGGCGCAGAAGTCGGTGCGGGTCGAGCCGTCGGCGGCGCGCGAGCGGACGGTCAGCAGGGTGATCTCGAAATCGAAGTCGATGCGGCCCTCGACGATGACGCGGGCGCCGGCGACACGGCCGCTATCCTGAGCATAGGTCCAGGCGTCGGCGATTTCGTCGCGGCTTTCGACGAAGGACTGCCCCTTGCCGGACGAGGACATGACCGGCTTGACGAAACAGGGGTAGCCGACGGTCTCGGCGCCGGCGGCCAGTTCCTCGGCCGAACCGGCGAAGGCGTAGGGGCTGGTGGGCAGGCCCAGCTCTTCGGCGGCGAGGCGGCGGATGCCCTCGCGGTTCATGGTCAGTTGCACGGCGCGGGCGGTGGGGATGACGACGGCGAGGCCGGCGGCCTCGATATCGGCCAGGACCTCGGTGGCGATGGCCTCGATCTCGGGCACGATGATGTGCGGGGCCTCGGCCAGGATGACGCCGTTCAGCACCTGGGGATCGGTCATCGGGATGACGTGACTGCGATGCGCGACCTGCATGGCGGGGGCGTTGGGATAGCGATCAACGGCGATCACCTCGACGCCGAGCCGCTGAAGCTCAATGGCGACCTCCTTGCCCAGTTCGCCCGAGCCGAGGAGCATGACGCGGATGGCGGTGTCGGAGAGGGGGGTGCCGAGATTCATCGTCTGCTCCAACGTCCCTTCTCCCCCTGCGGGAGAAGGTGGCCCGGAGGGCCGGATGAGGGGTCGGTGGATGTTGGACTTTTGCGGTCGGTGCGACCCCTCGCCCGACCGCGCCAGGACGACGGCTTCGCCGCCGTGCGCGGTCTCCCTCTCCCGCAGAGGGAGAGGGAGGTGAGAGGGGTTAGAGCCGGGCCTTGACCGCCGCGACCACCGCGTCGGCGGTGATGCCGAACTTGTCGTAGAGGACTTCGGCGGGGGCCGAGGCGCCGAAGCCGGTCATGCCGATGAAGGCGCCGTCTTCGCCGATGAAGCCTTCCCAGCCCTGTTTGATGGCGGCCTCGACGGCGACGCGGATCGTGCCGCGGCCGATGACCGAGGCGCGGTAGGCGGCGTCCTGTTGTTCGAACAGTTCGACACAGGGGACGGAGACGACGCGGGTCGGGACGCCTTCGGCCTCGAGGGTTTCGGCGGCCTTCAGGGCCAGGGCCAGTTCCGTGCCGGTGCCGAACAGGGTGGCCTTGGCCTCGCCCGACGCGGGCTTGATCTCATAGGCGCCCTTGGCGGACAGGTTTTCCGTGCCCGCGACGGTGCGGACGGCCGGGGTCTTCTGGCGCGACAGGGCCATGGCCGAGGGGGCGGTCTTGGTCTCCAGCGCGATCTTCCAGCATTCCATGGCCTCGACCGTGTCGGCGGGGCGGAAGACCAGAAGGTTGGGGATGGCGCGCAGGGCGGCCAGGTGTTCGACCGGCTGGTGGGTGGGGCCGTCCTCGCCCAGGCCGATGGAGTCGTGGGTCAGGACGTGGATGGCGCGGACCCCCATCAGGGCGCCCAGACGGATGGCCGGGCGGCTGTAGTCCGAGAAGACCATGAAGGTGCCGCCGTAGGGAATGACCCCGCCGTGCAGGGCGAGGCCGTTCATGGCCGCGGCCATGCCGAACTCGCGGATGCCCCAGTTGACGTAGCGGCCCTCATAGGACGGCGCGTCCAGGATGGGGGTGCCGGCGACGAAGGTGTTGTTCGAGCCGGTCAGGTCGGCCGAGCCGCCGACCAGTTCGGGGATGGAGGCAAAGACCTGGTCCAGGGCGGCGCCCGAGGACTGGCGCGTGGCCTGGGCCGGCTGGGTCTCGATCAGTTCGGCGATCTTGGCGTTCAGGGCGTCGAAGGCGCCTTCCGGCAGGTCGCCCTTCATGGCGCGGGTGAAGTCGGCGGCCTGACCCGAGGCGGCGAGGCGGGCCTCCCACTTCTTGCGGTCCTTGGCGCCGCGACGACCGACCTTGGACCAGGCGTCGGCGATGGTCTGGGGGATGTCGAAGGGTTCGTGATCCCGGGCCAGGCCCAGGCGGGTGGCGGCGATCTCGGCGGCGCCCAGGGCGGCGCCGTGGGTCTTGTGGCTGCCTTCCATGGTGGCGGCGCCCTTGCCGATCTTGGTCTTGCAGGCGATCAGGGTCGGCTTGTCCTGGCGGGTCGCCCATTTGAGAGCGGACTTGATCGCGTCCATGTCATGGCCGTCGATGGCCTTGACCGCCCAGCCGGCGGCCTTGAAGCGGGCCTTCTGGTCGGTGGCGTCGGACAGGGAGACCTTGCCGTCGATGGTGATCTCGTTGTCGTCCCACAGGACGGTGAGCTTGTTCAGCTTGTAGCGGCCGGCCAGGGCGATGGCTTCCTGGGACACGCCCTCCATCAGACAGCCGTCGCCGGCGACGACCCAGGTGCGGTGGTCGACCAGGTCGTCGCCGTATTTGGCGGCCAGGTGACGCTCGGCCATCGCAAAGCCGATCGAGGTGGCCAGGCCCTGGCCCAGGGGGCCGGTGGTGACCTCGACGCCGGGCATGTGGCCGTATTCGGGGTGGCCGGCGGTCTTGGAGCCCCACTGGCGGAAGTTCGACAGTTCTTCCTTGGTCGCGGCCTTGTAGCCGGTCAGGTGCAGCAGGGCGTAGATCAGCATCGAGCCGTGGCCCGCCGACAGGATGAAGCGGTCGCGGTCGGCCCAGTCGGGGCGGCTGGCGTCGAACTTCAGGAATTTGGAGAACAGCACCGTGGCGACGTCGGCCATGCCCATGGGCATGCCGGGGTGGCCCGACTTGGCCTGTTCGACGCCGTCCATGGCGAGGACGCGGATGGCGTTGGCCATCTGCTGGGGCGTGGCCTTGGGGGCGGATTTGACGTCGGTCACGGGGGAAGACCTTTCGGCGGAAGCGGAAATTCAGAAGCGCGCCGCTTTACCCCGGCGCGTCCTCGGGTTCTATACGGAATTTACAAGGAGCGACCGATGGCAGACGCCACCACGGCCGCACGGGCCCGTATCGACCGGGCCCTGGCCGAACTTGAACGCAAGATCCTGGAGCTGAAGGCTCGCCCGGCCTCCGCGCCGGCGATCGCCGACGACGACCTGTTCGCGCCCCGAGCCGGGAACGGGGCGGATGCGGCGCGGGTGGCCGAGCTGGAGGTGGCCGGGCGCGAGGCGTCGCAGGCCCTGGCCCGGGCGGCCGCCGCCGTGCGCGAGGTGCTGGATCAGGATGATCTGGATCAGGACGAACTGCGCCAGGACGGCGAAGAGACCGAAAGCGAGGCCCGCTGATGGCGACGGTGACGGTGGAGGTGAACGGCCGACCCTATGCGGTGGGCTGCGCGGACGGGCAGGAGGAGCGGGTCCGCATCCTGGCCAAACAGTTCGACAATCAGGTGCGCCAGGTGGCCCAGGACGTGGGTCATGTGGGGGACCTGCGGCTGTTCCTGATGTCGGCCCTGATCCTGTCGGACGAATTGCACGAGGCGCGCCTGAACGGGGGCGGGGGTCCTGCGCCGCAGACAGCCGTCGCGCCGCCGACCAGCGACGGGGTGGCCGAGGCGCTGAACGCCGTGGCCGCGCGGATCGAGAAGATCGCCCAATCTATCTGATCACGGCCGATCTGATCACGGCGCTTGAGAAGGCGGGGCGCAGCGCCTATCTTGTCAGACGGCGGGTCTTGCTGCGGCCCTCGTCGAAGGCATACATTTCCTCGCGACCTTAATTCACTCAAAGGGATCTGTCCCTGTCCGGGCTCGAGGGCCTGGGCATATGGAGCCCACCTGGCTACCCAGGTTCGAGAGGATTTAAACGCCCTTCACGGTTCTTGCGGCGCCGCCAACTTCTCTTTTTTGTCGCTACCGCTCGCCGCGCGGCGGCTCGCTGCTTGAGCGAGTCCGGCATGCGAGGGGCATGGTCTCTGTGCGGGACCGGATGGGGCGTGTAAGCCCGCGTCATGACCCTTGAGAAGCATGAACTCCGGTCGGCCGCCCGCGCGCGGCGCAAGGCTCTGGCCGAGGCCGATCCGATGGCCGCCCGGCGCGCCGCCGACCATGCCGAGGCCCTGCCGCCGGGGCAGGTGGTGGCCCTGTACAGCGCCATGGGGTCCGAACTGGACGCTGAGGCCCTGGCCGTGGCGCTGGAGGCGGCGGGGCGGCGGCTGTGCCTGCCGGTGGTGCTGGAACGGGATGCGCCGATGATCTTTCGCGCCTGGTCGCCGGGCGAGGCGCTGGAGATGGACGCCGCAGGCTGCCCCGCGCCCCTGCCGCTGGCCGAGGTGTTGGAGCC
>NZ_JMQR01000180.1:0-4904 GCF_000698025.1 Brevundimonas sp. EAKA
GCCTTCTACGGCGTCGCTCCGCTGGAGAAGGCGCGCGACCTGGCGCCGCGCGACTGGCGGGCCTATTCGCTGCTGGGCGGGGCCTACGAACAGGGGCGGCGGGTTCGCGCCCCCCCCCCCCCCCCGGACCCAGCCCCCGTCCCTTCGCCCCCCCAACCCCCCCGCCCTTCCCACCCCCCCCCCCCCCCCCCCCCCCCCCGCGCCCCTTTCACCCCCGCCTCGACCGCCAGCGGATTGGCCGCCGCCACGAAGGGGCCGCGCGCAGGCGTCCCGGACTCCGGCGCCGTCGCCTGACCCTGAACCGGTGTCTCGGCCGCTGTCGGGGCGCCCCCGCCCGCCGTCTGGCAGCCGGCGATGACAATGGGAATGAGCAGGACGGCGAGACGACGGCGGATGAAATGCATGAGAAAATCCGGACGAGGGAGGACGTCGCCTCCCGACCTAGGCCGTCCCGGCGTCCGCGCCAACCGCCGACCACGCAGAAACTGCATTCCGCCGCTTGCGCCCGCCGGTTTCTACGGCTAAAGACCCGCCCTCGCCGCAAGGCAGCCGCACCCGTAGCTCAGCTGGATAGAGCACCAGACTACGAATCTGGGGGTCGGGCGTTCGAATCGCTCCGGGTGCGCCATTTCTTCTTCTTATCCAGTATGCTGTTGGGCTAGCGACTTGGTCGGCTGTCGCGTGTGACTGTAACTGGCCATCGCATCTTTCAATAAGCCACTGATTTAATTGCTCAATTCCAATCCAGTTCAGTCTGGGGCTCACTCAGGTGCTCTTAGGCTTGGATATGCGAACCTCGTTGATAAGTCCGACCCGCCTGGCGGCGGATCGGACTCAAAGGCTAGGCTTGATGGTCAATGCCTTCGGCCGATCGATAGCTGACGGCCCTGGCCGCGAAGGTTGGCAGCACCAGAAGCGTCAGGACGGTCGCCGTCAGCAAGCCGCCGATGACGACGGTGGCCAGGGGTTTCTGCACCTCCGCCCCCGCGCCATGGGCCAGGGCCATGGGGATGAAGCCGACGATGGCGACGAGCGCCGTGGTCAGCACCGCACGAAGGCGGCTGAACGCCCCCTCCCTCGCCGCCTCACGAGGGTCCAGCCCGCTCTGGAGCCGCTCCCGGATGGCCTGCATCAGCACCAGCCCGTTCAGCGTCGCGACCCCGGACACGGCGATGAAGCCCACCGCCGCCGAGACCGAGAAGGGCATGCCGCGCAACAGCAGGGCCAGCACCCCGCCGATCAGGGCCAAAGGCACGCAGACGAAGACTAGGCCGGCCTCCACGAACGAGCCCAGGGCCATGAACAGCAGCACCCCGATCAGGACGAAGACGATCGGGATGACCAAACCCAGGCGCTGCTCGGCCCGCTTCAGGTTTTCGAACTGGCCGCCCCAGTCGAGGCGGACACCCGGCGGCAGGGCGATCTCCCCGACCTTGTTCTGCGCATCGGTGACGAACCCGCCCAGATCGCGGCCCCGGACGTTGGCCTGAACCACCATCCGCCGGGAGCCGTCGTTGCGGCTGATCTGGTTGGGACCTTCGGCGGTTTCGATCCGCGCCACGGAAGACAGGGGCACGACGGTTCCGTTCGATGACACGATCGGCAGGGCCGCCAGGCTCGCCGGATCGTTGCGCGCCGCGTCAGGCAGTCGCACGACGACGTCGAACCGACGGTCGCCCTCAAAGATGCGGCCTGCTTTCGCCCCCCCGACGGCGGCCGAGACCGTCTCCGAAATGTCGGCGGCGGACAGGCCGTAGTTGGCCGCCGCGAACCGGTCGACGCTGATGGTCAAGGTCGGTAGGCCCGACGCCTGTTCGACCCGAACGTCGGCCGAACCCGTTGTCTCGCGAAGGGCGGTCGCCACCTGATCCGCCACCCTTTGAAGGGTGTCGAAGTCGTCGCCGTAGACCAGCACGGCCAGGTCGGTGCGGACTCCCGAGATCAGTTCGTTGAAACGCAGTTCGATCGGCTGGCTGAACTCGAAATTATTGCCGATCTGCTGGCCGGCGACCTCTTCCAGCCGTTCGAGCAGGACTTCCTTCTCCAGCTTTGGATCGGGCCAGTCCTTGCGGTCCTTCAGCACGATGACGCTGTCGGAGATACTGGGTGGCATGGGATCGACCGCCGCCTCCGCCGTCCCGGTCCGCGAGAACATGGTCTCCACCTCGGGCTGGGCCGAGATCGCCCGTTCCAGGTTCATCTGCATGATCAGGGACTGCTCCAGTGAAGCCGAGGGAACCCTCAGCGCCTGCATGGCGATGTCGCCCTCATCCAGGGTTGGGATGAACTCCCGTCCCAGGGTGGTGAAGGCGACGCCACCGACGACCAGAGCCGCCACGACCGAGACGATGACGATACGGGCATTGCCGACCGCCGCGCGGATGGCCGGTTCGATCCAGCGCCTTGCGAACCTCAGGATGAAGGTTTCATGCGCCTCGGCGTGACCCTTCTCGTCCACATGGGCAGACTTCGGATCACGGACGAGGAGCGCCGTCATCGCCGGCACGAAGGTGAAGGAGAAGATGAACGCGCCGACCAGGGCCAGCATGACCGTCGCCCCCATGGGCACGAAGGTCTTGCCCTCGACTCCTTCGAGCATCAGCAGCGGAGTGAAGACGAGCAGGATGATCAGCTGGCCGAAGGCCGCCGGCTTGACCATTTGGCGCGCCGACTGGACCGCGACGTTGAGACGTTCACGGCGGGTCAACATCCGACCGAGCGACGCCCGCCGCTGGGTCAGCAGCAGCAGGGTGTTCTCGATCACCACGACCCCGCCGTCGACCATCAGGCCGAAGTCGAGGGCGCCGAGGCTCATCAGGTTTCCGCTGATGCCGAACCGATTCATGCCGATAACGGCAAACAGGAAACTTAGCGGGATCATCAGGGCGGTGATGGAGGCGGCGCGGATGTTCCCGAGCAACAGGAACAGCACGACGATAACCAGGAGGGCTCCCTCGATGAGGTTGCGGGCCACCGTCTGGATCGTCGAGTTGACCAGGGCGCTGCGGTCCAAAACCGTCACCGCCTCGATGCCCGCCGGCAGGGTCGAGCGGATTTCGTCCAGACGCTCACCCGCCGCCTGAGCGACCGTGCGGCTGTTGCCGCCGGCGATCATCAGGGCGGTGCCGAGCACGGCTTCGTGCCCGTCTCGGCTCGCGCCGCCGAGACGCGGCGACTGGCCGATCTCGACGGTCGCCACGTCCGCGACCCGGACGACCAGACCGCCGCGATTGACCACCGGCGCCTGGGCCAGGTCCTCGATGGTCGAGGCCAGGGCGTCGGTACGCACGGTTAAGGCTTCACCGGCCCGCTGGACATAGCCGGCGCCGGCCTGGGTGTTGGCTCTGTCCAGCGCCTGGATAAGGTCACCGAGGCTCAAGCCATAGGCCGAAAGCCGGGAGACGTCAGGCCGGACGGCGTATTCCTTCACATAGCCGCCGATCGTGTCGACGCCGGCCAGACCCGGCGCCGTCCGCATCTGCGGCGCGACGATCCAGTCCTGAACGGTGCGCAGGTAGGTGGCGCGCGTCTGGGGCGTGGTCAGCAGATCGCCTTCAGGGGTCAGATAGGCGCCGCCGGTCTGCCATCCCGGCTGACCCGGTTTGGCGAGGTTGGCCGTGGTGAACGGCTTGTAGTCGATCGTCCACATCAGGACTTCGCCGAGGCCCGTCGTGATCGGCGACAGGTTGGGCTCGACGCCTTCGGGCAGGCTTTCGCGCGCCTGGGCCATCCGCTCGGCTACCTGCTGGCGGGCGAAGTAGATGTCGGTCTGGTCGGTGAAGATGACGGTGATCTGGCTGAACCCGTTGCGGCTCAAGGATCGGGTCGAGGTCAGACCGGGAATGCCCGCCATCGCCGTCTCAAGAGGATAGGTGACCTGCCTTTCGATTTGTTCGGGCGCAAGCGCCGGGGCCACGGTGGTGATCTGGACCTGCCGGTTGGTGATGTCCGGCACGGCGTCGATCGGAAGCCTCGTCAGTTCGAACAGACCCAGGGCGGCGACGAGCGCCGTGACCAGGACCACGAACCAGCGGAAGCGGACGGAGGTTTCAATCAGGGCTTTGAACATGATCAGTGACCGTGCTCGGCTTCGCCCTTGGCGAGTTCGGCCTTGAGCAGGAAGGCGTTCGATCCGGCGACCCGATCGCTCGCGGTCAAGCCGCTCAGGATTTCCGTTCGTCCGGCGGCCTGACGACCGACGAGGACCGGCGCGGCGCGGAAGCCCGTGGCCGTGCGGACGAACACGACATTGGCGCCTTCGACAGTCTGCACCGCCTCGGACGGAACGGTCATGCCGCTGACGGCTTCGCCTGTGACGACGGCGCCCGTGACCGCCGAGCCCGCCGGAGGAAGGCGTGATCCGGTTGGATGGGCGCGGATGACTGCCGCTCCGCCCTCGGCCCCCGCGCCGGCGGCGACGCCGGTGACCTGGGCTTCGAACTCACCGGCCGGTCCCTGGACCCGCATCGTCGAGCCTGACCGGACCTGGACTGCGAGGGCGGGAGGTGCGTTGAACACGATCTCGACCCACGCCGGGTTGGTCACCTCGGCGATGACGCCGCCCTGGGCCGCGAAGCCTCCCGGTCCGACCAGCACGCTGGTGACGACCCCGGCGATCGGGCTGGAGACGTTGACGCGGCCGGAAGCATTGGGCGCGCCCGCCGCCGAGGCGCGCGCGCGCGCCGCGCGCGCCGCCGCTTCGGCGCCCAGGGCCTGGGCATGAGCGACCTCGGCGTCGCGACGAGCGACCACGCCCTGGTCGGCGAGGCTCTCCTCGCGCGCATGGGCCTGTTGGGCCGCGACGGCATTGGCCTGGGCAGCGTCGGCATCGGCGCGAAGGCTGGCGGCGTTGCCGCTGACCAAAACGGCCAGGGCCTGACCGGCGCGAACCGACTGACCGGGGG
>NZ_JMQR01000181.1:0-4886 GCF_000698025.1 Brevundimonas sp. EAKA
CCTCCACCTAGTATCTGCGGAACTACGGCCTGGCCAATATGAAGGCCGAGGTCGGGTGGCAGACCGGCGCCACCGGAAACGGCGTCACGGTCGCTGTGGTCGATTCCGGCGTCAGCAACAGCCAGGCCGATCTGGTCGGGCGGATTTCCACCGCCTCGACCGACGTGGTTCCGGGCCGCAACACCCCCTATGTCGCGAACGACAGCCACGGAACCCTGGTGTCGGGGGTGATCGCCTCGAACTTCAACGGACTGGGTTCGGTCGGCGTGGCCTATGAATCGACCATACTGTCGATCCGCACCGACATCTCCGACTGTAAAGATGAGGACGACGACGTCTGTTTCAGCAGTTCAGACCTGGTCCGGGCCCTGGACTTCGCCGTGGCCAACGGGGTTAAGATCATCAACATGTCCCTGGGCGGCGACGGTCGGCTGGGCTCCGCCTTCGAGGCGGCCCTGTTGCGCGCGGTCGATTCCGGGGCGGTCATCGTCGCCTCGTCGGGCAATGACGGCGAGGCCAATCCCGGCTGGCCTGCGCAATATGCGGTGGATCCCCGGTTCTCCGGCTCTGTCATCGCCGTCGGTTCGCACGGCGAGACCAATGTCATGTCCAGCTTTTCGAACCGCGCGGGGGCCACGGCCGCCGCCTATATTTCCGCGCCGGGCGAGGACGTCATCACCGGCTGCGACGGGACCCGCTGCTGGCGGATCAACGGCACCTCCTTCTCGGCGCCCCATGTCTCGGGCGCCCTGGCCCTGCTGATGGACGCCTTCCCCAATCTTTCGGCGCGTCAGGCCCTGGCCATCCTTCTCGACACGGCGCGCGACGCCGGGGACGCAGGGACCGACATCGTCTACGGCCGGGGCTTGCTGGACTTGGCCAACGCCTTCCGGCCGGTGGGAACGAGCTCGACCCCGATGGCCGACGGAGGCTCCATCGTCGCCGAGACCGAGCCGGGCAGTTTCGTCGGCCCCGCCTTCGGCGACGCCTTCTCGCGCCAGACCGCCCTGGGGACCGTCCTGTTCGACGGTTATGACCGGATGTTCGCGGTCCAGCTGGGCGGGGCCTATCCGACGGCGCCGAGCCGCTCGTATCAGGCCGCGCCGTTCGCGCCGAGCCGGACGGCGACGACCCGGCTGGCCCTGCCGAACGGGGGCCGCCTGAATCTGACGGCGTCCCAGCCGGTCGAGACGCCCGAGCCCATCGCTGCGCGTTATGACCTGACCGACGCGCCCTGGTTGGGCGACGAACCCCGTCAGGAGGCCATGCTGGACCTGGAGATGGGCCGGCTGAGCTTCGCCACATGGCAGGGTCGCGGCGGGGCGCGGTCGCCCTTCGACGCGGCCGGCGACGGTTTCGCCGCCCTGGCCCAGGCGGATCATGCGGCGCGCGGCGCCCTGCGGTTCGGGTCGCTGACCCTTGCGGCCGAGAGCGGGGGCGGGGACCGGCGTATGCCGCTGAGGCGGGTCGAGGCGGAGGCGTCAAGCTACAGCCGCGCCACCCTGGCCTGGCGCGGCGTGGACGGCGGCCTGTCGGTCAGCATCGGCGGCCTGGACGAGCGTCTGGGGCCCTTGGGGGCCTTCCTGCCCGGCGGATCGGACTTCGCCCTGCCGTCGCGCACCCGCTTCTATGCGGTGGGCGGCGACTGGACCCTGAGGCCCGGCCTGGCCCTGATCGGCGAGGCCGGCGTCGGCTCGACCCGGAGCGAGGGCCGGTTCCTGTCGATGGACCAGGCCGCGATCAGTTCGAACTGGCGTCTGGGCCTGCTGACAGGGTGTTCGGCGCTCTGCGACCGGATCAGCTTCACCCTGTCGCAGCCGCTGCGGATCGAAAGCGGCGCCTTCTCGGCCTGGCTGGCGGATGTGCCGGTCGAGTATTTCGATCCCCTCACCTATTCGCGCCGCAGCTTCTCGGCCACGCCGAGCGGTCGCCAGATCGATTTCATCCTCGGGGGCGAGCGGAGTCTGTGGGACGGCTCAAACCTGACGATCCAGGCCGTGGCCAGCCGTCAGCCGCGCCATGTTGCGGACGCCGCGCCGGAATTCGCCTTGATCGGCGGATGGCGGCGGAGGTTCTGAGGGGGAGTGACTGGTGAATGGTGAGTCGTGAGCAAGAGGTGAGCGGCTTGCGGAGACACCGCAGCTCACTACTCACCCCTCACCAATCACGTCCTCACATCAGGCCTTGCCGTCGAAGGTCTGGCCTTCGGGCGCGGGGGCTGCGCCATAGGGGTTGGCGCCCTGCGCGCCCGAGCCCTTGGCCGCGACCACGACCATGGCCGGGCGGATGGTGCGGCCGAACAGTTCGAAACCGGACTGCATGGTCTGGAGCACGGCGCCGCCGGGAACCGTGTCCGACGGCTGTTCGATCATGGCCTGGTGCAGATGGGGGTTGAAGGCCTCGCCGGCCTCGGGCGCGACGCGCTTCAGTCCATTGGTCTCGAACGCCTGCAGCAGGGCCTTCTGGGTCATTTCCAGACCGGTCACGAGGGCCACGGTCGGGCCGTCCGTGTCCTTGGGCGCCGCCATCAGGGCGCGCTCCAGATTGTCGGCCACGCCCAGCAGATCCTTGGCGAAGCGCTGGATGGCGAAGGCGCGGGCGTCGTTCTGCTGCGTCTCGGCGCGGCGCTTCAGGTTCTCCATCTCGGCGGCGACGCGCAGGGCGCGGTCCTTCCACTCGTCGCGCTCGGCGATGACGGCGTCCAGCGGCGCGAGATTGTCCGAGGGATCGGCGTCCAGGCCGTGTTCGGCGTTGGTTTCCGCCATGTCGGCGTCCAGTTCGTTGAAGTCGTCGTTAAGGGGCTTGTCGCTCACTTGTCGTTCCCGTCCAGCATCCGGCCCAGCACCCGGGCGGTATAGTCCACCAACGGGATGACACGGGCGTAGTTCAATCTTGCGGGGCCTATGACGCCGATGGCGCCCAGGACCCGCTGTCGGCCGCTCATATAGGGCGCCGCGATCACGGCGGAACCCGAAAGTGAAAACAACCGCGTTTCGGCGCCGATGAAAATCCGCACGCCTTGCGCCGCATCCACCCCGTCCAGCAGGCCGATCAGTTGTTCCTTCTGCTCCAGGTCGTCGAACAGGACCCGCACCCGCTCCAGATCCGCCAGCCCCTCGCCGTCCTGCAACAGATTGGCGCGGCCGCGCACGATCAGGGCGCGCTCGCGGTCCGGGCCGCCGGACCAGGCGGCGAATCCGTCCTCGACCAGGCGGGCGGCGGTCTGGTCCAGTTCGCGCCGGGCGATCTCCAGTTCCTGGGTCATCTCGCGCTTGGCGTCGGCGAAGGGGCGGCCGCGCAGGCGGGCGTTGAGGAAGTTGGAGGCCTCCACCAGGGTGGAGGGCGTGACTCCCGCCGCCAGGGTCATGATCCGGTTCTCGACCGTGCCGTCGTCGGCGACGATGACGGCCAGGGCCTGATCCCCGCCCAGGGCGACGAACTCCACGTGTTTGACGCCGGACTCGCGCACCGGGCTGGACACCACGCCCGCGCCGCCCGCCAGGCCCGACAACAGGTTCGACGCCTCGTCCAGAGCGGATTCGAAGTTGCGGCCGCGCCCGGCCAGCCGGCCGTCGATCTCGCGCCGCTCCTCCTTCGTCAGGTCGCCGACCTCCAGCAGGCCGTCGACGAACAGGCGCAGGCCCGCATGGGTCGGGATCCGCCCCGCCGATGTATGGGGCGCAGCCAGCAGCCCGGCCAGGGTCAGGTCCTGCATCGTATTGCGGATCGAGGCCGGCGACAGGGCGATCCCGCCCAGCGACAGGGTGCGCGATCCCACCGGCTCGCCCGTCTCCAGATAGGATTCGACGATGCGCCGGAAGATGTCGCGTGCGCGCGCATCCAGACCCGCCAGCCCCGCAAAGGACTGGGCGCCGTCGAAGGGCGGGGTTTTGGGGGCATACAGGCTCACGGTTTCAGGATAAGCACCGCAGCCCCCGCTTCCAAGGACTCATCTCAATGCGCCATTCGCAACGCACCGACGATCAACTGCGTCCCGTGACCATCGAGACCGGCGTCAACCGCTACGCCGAGGGCTCGTGCCTGATCACCTTCGGCCATACCAAGGTCCTGGTGACGGCCTCGGTCGAGGAGACCATCCCCGGCTGGATGCGCGGCAAGGGCCAGGGCTGGGTCACGGCCGAATACGGCATGCTGCCCCGCGCCACCCACACCCGCGGCCGCCGCGAGGCCGCCGCCGGCAAACAGACGGGCCGGACGCAGGAGATCCAGCGCCTGATCGGCCGCTCGCTACGCGCCGTCGTCGATCTAAAGGCCCTGGGCGAACGTCAGGTGGTGCTGGACTGCGACGTCATCCAGGCCGACGGCGGCACCCGCACCGCCTCCATCACCGGCGCCTGGGTCGCCATGGCCTCGGCCCTCAACTATCTGCGCGACGAGGGCGTGCTGAAGTCCGACCCGATCCTGGACCAGGTGGCGGCCGTCTCGTGCGGCGTCTGCGACGGCGTGCCGGTGCTGGACCTGGACTACGAAGAGGATTCCGAGGCCGAGGCCGATTCCAACTTCGTCCTGACCGGCGCGGGCCAGATCGTCGAGGTCCAGGCCACCGGCGAGAAGCGCGGCTTCTCCCGCGCCGAGTTCGACCGGCTGTTCTCCCTAGCCGAAATAGGCTGCACCGAACTGTTCGCCCTGCAAAAGGCCGCGCTGGAGGCGGTGCGCCGATAGGGGCTTTCGCGCGTTAAGGGGACGGTTCATCGTCTGGGTGATCCCGTCCCTGCCCGGAGATGCCGATGCGCCGCCCCCTGTTCATCAGTTCCGCCTCAGCCGCCGTTCTGGCCTTCGCCCTGACGGTCCCAGCCTGCCAGCCCGGGAGCGACGCCCCCAGCGCCACTTCCCCTGGCGCCGTTACCTATGCACTCCTGACGCGG
>NZ_JMQR01000182.1:0-4824 GCF_000698025.1 Brevundimonas sp. EAKA
GAGGCGCGGGCCGGGGCGCGGCCTCCGTCTCGGGCGTCCGCACCGACGGGGCGGGCGAGGCGTTCGAGGCAGAGGCGGCGACGGGGGCGACTTCCGGTCGGGGCACGGTCGGGACGCGCGGGCGCTCATCGGGCAGCAGGGGGCGGGGCTCGATGTCGAGATAGATCGGCGGCGGGGCGGCGACGATGTCGCCCCCCTCGATCCCCAGGGCCGTGAAGGACAGGGCGGCGATCAGGGCGGTGTTGATGGCGACAGCCGCCGTCGCCAGACCCGCCTTGCGCCAGTCGGGGCGTCGTCGATTCGGACGGGGCAGGGCGGACACGCTCATTCACGACGCTTTCGCAGATTGGGCAGGAGACCGTCCCGCGAAGAGAAGAGATCGACTTCGATATTGACGCCCTCGCACCCTGCGACCGGGTGGGGCGTCTCGCAAGCTGGATCGCCGCGCGGCGGTTCAGCGCGCTGCGCCTCCCATGCGGCCAATCTCCGCGCGCCGTGCCGGGCGAAGACAGCGTCGCGTTCGGCGTCGCCCGAGCCGGCGATGGGCCGCGCCGCGCCTGCGAATCGTCGCGCTCGATCTTCGCAGTAGCGACGCGCCTCGACCGACAGTCTGTTCGGTCCCTCGCAGGACAGGGGCAGGCCGCGCGTCGCCGCACCGGGGCCGACCCGCCAACGCGAATCGATGGCGTCGCCTAGGGTGGGGGCAGGAACGGCGGAAGGCTCAATGCGGCTGTCGTCGGGGCGCGGAACGCCGTCGGCGTCCTGCAGGATGCGGTGCGAGGCCGTGCGGGAAGCCGAGAAGGGCCTGACGGGCGCGCGCTCCTGGGCCAGGCGCGGGCGCGGCTCGATATAGAGATACAGGGGCGCGGCGGCCGGGGCGCCAAGATGGCCGGAGCGAGTGTCGCCGACGGACAGAAGCGCGATCAGGCCCGCATTCAGGCCCATGGAGACAACTACCAGCCCCGCCCTTCGCCCTCTCGACGGCCAGCCGCTCTCGGTCCGCATCCTGACCCCCCCCGTCACCCGAAAACGAGGCTCGGCTGCAAGCGTGGCCGCTTTCGGGCGCAGGTTGGGTTTGTTCGCGTCTTGGCTGTCGGCCAGCGCCAGGGGGCCGCCGCCGCACTTGACCAATCCCCCTATCGCGCGTAGAAGCCGCCCACTTTCGAGGCGTGGCCGGTTCGCCGGTCGCTGAGATCGTGACAATTGAACGGACGGGCTGTGCCCGCCGGAACGCCCAAAGCGCGCGTTCCGGCCCTTTGTGTTTTCCGGTGCGCCGGAGCGAACCAGGGACTGTTCGGGTCACGCGATCAGTCTCGATGACACCCGGGCGAGGGGATGGTCCCCCGTTCACAAGAAGGCGAGAGGCGCTTCGGTCGAAAGACACACGCCTCCATCAGAAGTCGAGATAAGTTTCGAATGCCTACGATCAACCAGCTGATCCGCAAGCCGCGCAAGCCCAAGCCCACCCGTAACAAGGTGCCGGCTCTGGAGGGTTCGCCCCAGCGTCGCGGCGTCTGCACCCGCGTTTACACCACGACCCCGAAGAAGCCGAACTCGGCTCTGCGTAAGGTCGCCAAGGTCCGTCTGGCCAAGAACGGCTACGAAGCCGTTTGCTACATCCCCGGTGAAGGCCACAACCTTCAGGAACACTCGGTTGTTCTGATCCGCGGCGGCCGCGTGAAGGACTTGCCCGGCGTTCGCTACCACATCCTGCGCGGCGTGCTCGACACGCAGGGCGTCAAGGACCGCAAGCAGCGTCGTTCGCACTACGGCGCCAAGCGTCCGAAGTAAGCCATTCGCGTCCGGGCCCCCGCGCCCGGAGGCCTTTTCGAGATCTTCCCGGCGAGCGCCGGGCACTGCAAGGAATACTCCATGTCGCGTCGTCACCGCGCCCAGAAGCGCGAAGTTCTGCCGGATCCCAAGTTCGGGGACCTGATCGTCACCAAGTTCATGAACTACGTCATGTACGAAGGTAAGAAGGCCGTCGCCGAGAACATCGTGTACGGCGCCTTCGACATCCTGGCCGACAAGAAGAAAGACCAGGAGCCGGTCGCCACCTTCCACGCCGCCCTGGACAATGTCGCCCCGTCGGTCGAAGTCCGCTCGCGTCGCGTCGGCGGCGCCACCTATCAGGTGCCGGTCGAGGTCCGTCCGGACCGTCGTCGCGCCCTGGCCATCCGCTGGCTGGTGAACGCCGCGCGCAAGCGTGGTGAAAACACCATGACCGAGAAGCTGGCCGCCGAACTGCTGGACGCCTCGAACAATCGCGGCACCGCGGTCAAAAAGCGCGAAGACACCCACAAGATGGCCGAGGCGAACCGCGCCTTCAGCCACTATCGCTGGTAAGCGTCTTAAAACCGTCTCCCTTTCAAAGGTAATGGGCGGTTCCTATCTAAGACTATCCGGCGCGGGCGGTTTGAGCTAAATCGCCCGCGCTCGCTTATCCGCTGCATCGACGATCATCCCGAGGGCGCCACCCGCGTCCTAGACCTACTTCTCAAGGCACGTTTTCATGGCTCGTACGCACAAGCTCGAGGACTACCGCAACTTCGGCATCATGGCCCACATCGACGCGGGCAAGACGACGACGACCGAGCGGATTCTCTATTACACCGGCAAGAACCACAAGATCGGCGAAGTGCACGACGGCGCTGCGACCATGGACTGGATGGACCAGGAGCAGGAACGCGGCATCACGATCACTTCGGCCGCGACGACCGCCTTCTGGCAGGGCAAGCGCCTGAACATAATCGACACCCCCGGACACGTGGACTTCACCATCGAAGTCGAGCGTTCGCTGCGCGTCCTCGACGGCGCCGTGACCGTGCTGGACGGCAACGCCGGTGTTGAGCCGCAGACCGAAACCGTCTGGCGCCAGGCCGACAAATATTCGGTGCCGCGCATCGTCTTCGTCAACAAGATGGACAAGATCGGCGCCGACTTCGACGCCTCGGTCCAGTCGATCCGCGACCGCCTGGGCGCCAAGGCCGTGCCGATCCAGTTCCCGATCGGTTCGGAAAACACCCTGTCCGGCCTGGTCGACATCGTCGAGATGCGCTCGGTCGTCTGGGACAACGACGCCCTGGGCGCCAACTTCACCGTCGGCGAGATCCCGGCGGACCTGGTCGACAAGGCCAATGAAGCCCGCCAGTACCTGATCGACAACGCCGTCGAACTCGACGACGAAGCCATGCAGGCCTATCTGGACGGCGTCGAGCCTTCGGTCGAAGTGCTGAAGAAGTGCATCCGCAAGGCCGTGCTGACCGGCGCCTTCTATCCGATCCTGTGCGGCTCGGCCTTCAAGAACAAGGGCGTGCAGACCCTGCTGGACGCCGTGGTCGACTATCTGCCGTCGCCGCTGGACATCCCGCCGACGCCGGGCATCGACTTCAAGACGGAAGAGCCGATCACCCGCAAGGCCTCGGACGACGAGCCCCTGTCGGTTCTGGCGTTCAAGATCATGGACGACCCCTTCGTCGGTTCGCTGACCTTCTGCCGCCTGTATTCCGGCAAGATGGAAACGGGCATGAGCCTGCTGAACTCCAGCCGCGACAAGAAAGAGCGCGTCGGCCGGATGCTGCAGATGCACTCGAACAACCGTGAAGACGTCAAGGAAGCCTTCGCCGGCGACATCGTCGCCCTGGCCGGCCTCAAGGAAACCCGCACCGGGGACACCCTGTGCGATCCGCTGAAGTCGCCCGTCATCCTCGAGAAGATGGAATTCCCGGCCCCGGTCATCGAGATCTCGGTCGAGCCCAAGACCAAGGCCGACCAGGAGAAGCTGGGCGTCGCCCTGGCCAAGCTGGCTTCGGAAGATCCGTCCTTCACCGTCTCGACCGACCACGAGTCGGGCCAGACCATCCTGAAGGGCATGGGCGAGCTTCACCTGGACATCAAGATCGACATCCTGAAGCGCACCTACAAGGTCGAGGCCACCATCGGCGCGCCGCAGGTCGCCTATCGTGAATCGCTCGGCCGCAAGGTCGACATCGACTACACCCACAAGAAGCAGACCGGCGGTACGGGCCAGTTCGCCCGCGTCATGATCACCTTCGAACCGGGCGAGCCGGGTTCGGGCTTCGTGTTCGAGAACTCGATCGTCGGCGGCGCGGTGCCCAAGGAATATATCCCGGGCGTCGAAAAGGGTCTGAACTCCATCAAGGATTCGGGGCTGCTGGCCGGCTTCCCGCTGATCGACTTCAAGGCGACCCTGACGGACGGCAAGTACCACGACGTCGACTCCAGCGTGCTGGCGTTCGAAATCGCGGCCCGCGCCGCCTTCCGCGAACTGAAGGAAAAGGGCGCGCCGAAGCTGCTCGAGCCGATCATGGCGGTCGAGGTCGTGACCCCCGAGGAATACCTCGGTTCGGTCATCGGCGACCTGAACGGCCGTCGCGGCATGATCCAGGGTCAGGACATGCGCGGCAACGCCACCGTCGTGAACGCCTTCGTGCCCCTGGCCAACATGTTCGGCTATGTGAACACGCTGCGCGGCATGTCGCAGGGCCGCGCCCAGTTCACGATGCAATACGACCACTACGAGCCGGTGCCGCAGCACGTCGCCGACGAAGTGATCAAGAAGTACGCCTAAGCTTTTCCTTTCGGAGAAGCGGACCTAAAAGCGCCCGGCCCGAAAGCCGGGCGCCCTTAACCCCCAGACTGCAGGAACCCCGGTTCGGGGACCTAGGAGCTAGAAAATGGCCAAGGAAAAGTTCGAACGCACGAAGCCGCACTGCAACATCGGCACGATCGGCCACGTTGACCACGGCAAGACGACGCTGACGGCGGCGATCACGATGACGCTGGCGAAGGCCGGCGGCGCCA
>NZ_JMQR01000183.1:0-4761 GCF_000698025.1 Brevundimonas sp. EAKA
CCCCACCCGGCCTCGCTCCGCTCAGCCCCCCTCCCCGGAACGGGGACGGGGAAAATACGCATTGTTTTGAGAACCTTTCTCAATGTCCGCGTCGAGGGTGTGGACACATGGACGGTGCGCGATGAGCGGACTATAGGCACGATTGCCGCAGCAGGCTTTCGCCGCGCGCGCAGGGGCCCTGTGAGCCGCTGCGTCTGCCGCGCGAAGGCGCAACCGGATTGTCGGGCGGCGCTGACCAGAGGAAAACTCTCCATGCCGTCCACCGACAGCTTCAACACCCGCCAGGACCTTTCCGTCGGGCGCAAGAAATACGCCTATTACAGCCTTCCGGCCGCCGAGGAAGCGGGTCTGACCGGGATTTCCCGTCTGCCGCGCTCGATGAAGGTGCTGCTGGAGAACCTGCTGCGCAACGAAGACGGCGTCTCGGTGACGCAGGACGACCTGAAGGCCGTCGCCGCCTGGGTCGAGAACAAGGGCTCGGTCGAGCACGAGATCGCCTTCCGTCCGGCACGCGTCCTGATGCAGGACTTCACCGGGGTTCCCGCCGTGGTCGATCTGGCCGCCATGCGCGACGCCATGAGCGCCCTGGGCGCCGACGCCGCCAAGATCAATCCGCTGGTCCCGGTCGATCTGGTCATCGACCACTCGGTCATGGTCGATCACTTCGGCACGGCCAAGGCTTTCGGCCAGAACGTCGAGCGCGAATATGAGCGCAACATCGAGCGCTACAACTTCCTGCGCTGGGGTTCGTCGGCCTTCAACAACTTCCGCGTCGTGCCCCCCGGCACCGGCATCTGCCACCAGGTGAACCTGGAGAACCTGGCTCAGACTGTCTGGACCCTGGACGAAGGCAAGAAGACCGTCGCCTATCCCGACACCGTCGTCGGCACCGACAGCCACACCACCATGATCAACGGCCTGGCCGTCCTGGGCTGGGGCGTCGGCGGCATTGAGGCCGAGGCCGCCATGCTGGGCCAGCCGATCCCGATGCTGATCCCCGAGGTCATCGGCTTCAAACTGACCGGCCGCCTGCCGGAAGGCACCACCGCGACCGATCTGGTGCTGACCGTCACCCAGATGCTGCGCAAGAAGGGCGTGGTCGGCAAGTTCGTCGAATTCTTCGGCGACGCCCTGCCGAACATGACCATCGAGGACCAGGCGACCATCGCCAACATGGCCCCGGAATACGGCGCCACCTGCGGCTTCTTCCCCGTCTCGGCCGCCACCATCGGCTATCTGACCGCCACGGGCCGCGACAAGGCGCGCGTCGCCCTGGTCGAAGCCTACGCCAAGGCGCAAGGCCTGTGGATCGACGAGACCTCGGAAGACCCGGTCTTCACCGACGTTCTGGAACTGGACCTGGCCTCGGTCGTGCCGTCGCTGGCCGGTCCGAAGCGTCCGCAGGACCGGGTCGAACTGACCACCGCCGCCCCGGCCTTCGAAACCGCCCTGGTCGATGTCTTCGCCCGTCCGACCGACGCCCCGCGCGCGGCTGTCGAGGGTGAGAAGTTCACCGTCGGCGACGGCGACGTGGTCATCGCCGCCATCACCTCCTGCACCAACACCTCCAACCCGTCGGTCCTGATCGCCGCCGGTCTGGTGGCGCGCAAGGCCCATGCGCTGGGCCTGAAGGCCAAGCCCTGGGTCAAGACCTCGCTGGCCCCCGGTTCGCAGGTCGTCACCGACTATCTGACCGACGCCGGCCTGCAAAAGGACCTGGACGCTCTGGGCTTCAACTTGGTCGGCTACGGCTGCACCACCTGCATCGGCAACTCGGGCCCGCTGGATCCGGCGATCTCGAAGGCGATCAACGACAACGCCCTGGTTGCGACCTCGGTCCTGTCGGGCAACCGCAACTTCGAAGGCCGGGTGAACCCGGACGTCCAGGCCAACTATCTGGCCTCGCCGCCGCTGGTCGTGGCCTACGCCATCGCCGGCTCGATGCGGATCGACATCACCAAGGATCCGATCGGCCAGGACAAGAAGGGCAATGACGTCTTCCTGAAGGACATCTGGCCGACCTCGCAGGAGATCGCCGACATCCAGAAGAAGTCGGTCACCCCGGCCATGTTCGCCAAACGCTACAAGGACGTGTTCAAGGGCGACAAGCACTGGCAGGCGATCAAGGTCACGGGCGGCCAGACCTATGAGTGGGACGACGCCTCCACCTATGTCGCCAACCCGCCGTACTTCGAAGGCCTGTCGATGGACCTGACTCCGGTCCAGGACATCGTCGAGGCCCGCGTCCTGGCCATCTTCGGCGACTCGATCACCACCGACCACATTTCTCCGGCCGGTTCGATCAAGAAGACCTCGCCCGCCGGCGTCTATCTGACCAGTCACGGCGTCGAGGCGGCCGAGTTCAACAGCTACGGCGCCCGTCGCGGCAACCACGAAGTCATGATGCGCGGCACCTTCGCCAATATCCGGATCAAGAACCGGATCACGCCCGAGATCGAGGGCGGCGTGACCAAGCACTTCCCGTCGAACGACACCATGTCGATCTATGACGCCGCCATGCGGTACCAGTCGGAAGGCCGGCCGTTGGTCGTCTTCGCCGGCAAGGAATACGGCACCGGCTCGTCGCGCGACTGGGCGGCCAAGGGCACGCGCCTGCTGGGCGTTCGCGCCGTCATCGCCGAAAGCTTCGAACGCATCCACCGCTCCAACCTGGTCGGCATGGGCGTCGTGCCGCTGCAGTTCAAACAGGACGGCTGGCAGAAGCTGGGCCTGACCGGCGAGGAGATCGTCACCATCCGCGGCCTGTCCGACGCCAATGTCGGCAAGCTGCGTCCGCGTCAGGACCTGTGGGTCGAGCTGTTCCGTCCGTCGGACGGCAAGATGGCCCGCTTCCCGGTCCGCTGCCGCATCGATAACCAGACCGAGATGGACTATCTGCTGGCCGGCGGCGTCATGCCCTACGTCCTGCGCAACCTGGCCCGCGGCCCGGAAACCGAGGCGCCGATCGCGGCTGAATAATCCGGCGACTGATCGCTGAAACAGAAGGGCCGGCGGAGCGATCCGTCGGCCCTATTCTATTTGGCGCTGAAGGTAGCGCCCATGCAGACAGGCACTTTGAAGGAGACGCGGTGTGTCAACTGCGACGATGCGCTGCTTTTGGATGCCTCGGTAGAACCGCCCGAACCATCGAACTTCATAATAGACGCTACCGTCAGCCCTCCTCCCAAACGGCCATCCTTAGACGAAGCGAGCTCTCCCCCTTCGGAGACTACAAGGGAAACGTCGAAATCGATGTAGGTGATCTCTGTAGTCTGTTGGCCGTTGATGCGACCGGGGGCTATTGCGAGGACTTCCCATGATCGCTCCTTGGCTGCTCGGACACCTCTAGCGATTTCGCTTAGGGTTTCATCGATCAGATCGCCTAGTTTCATCGTCTCGCTCTCCCATTTGAGGAGTTACCGCCGCATACGTCATCTAATTGCGCAAGACAAAAGGGCCGGCGGACGATCCGCGGACTCCTTTCGTTCTCATCCGACCGTGGCGTTGTGCGGGCCAGGCCGGCGAGGATTGCGGGCGAAGGCGGCGTCGCACAGGGCGCGGCCGAAGGCCTCGGACACGATCATCTGCCGGTCGCCCGCCAGACCGGCGATCCGGCCGCCGGCGCCGACGGACACCTCGATCGGATAGCGGCCGAGGATCTGGCCCTGACGGGCGGGATCGACCAGTTCGGCGACCGCGCGCAGCCGATGCTCGCCGTCGCCTCTGAGCAGGACCGCGAGGCGGCCTGCACGCTCGAGGTCCTCGACATGGACGCGAACCTGCACCGGATAGGTCCCGTAGGCGCACATATCCAGCTCCTCCATCACCTCTTCCGAGAAGGTTTCGGCGAAGTCGTCCTTCGCATCCAACCACTCGCTGGAGAGGACGACGGAGGACACGCGGGCGGTTTCGGCCAGACCCGGCGGCAGGTCCAGCGGCGGACCGCCCTGGACGACGGGCGCACAGGCGGCGGATGCGCTGAGCGTCAGTGCGGCGAACAGGCGTTTCATGGGCGTTCACTCCTCCCGCCGTCTGTGAACCGCGTCCCTCCGCTCATCCAGTGAACATTGGTTTATGTAAGTGAATTCGCCGTAAGTCGCCGAAGAGCTGGTTTCTTCAATCCAGCTTCAGCGCCTCGGCCAGCAGCCTAGCCTCGGCGGCGCGGCTGGAGCCGGAGCGCCAGGCGACGACGATTTCGCGGTGGGGCGGGACGCCGTCGGCTTGGTTCTCGAAGGCGCGGATGACGACGGAAGGGGTGTCGGCCAGGCCGGCCTGAACCGCCATCTTGGGCAGGAAGCTGACCCCCAGGCCCGAGCCGACCATCTGGATCAGGGTGTGCAGGCTGGTGGCGGCGAAGACGTCGTCGCCGCGCGGGGCCTCGATGTCCAGCGCCGCCAGGGCGTGGTCGCGCAGGCAGTGGCCGTCTTCCAGCAGGATCAGGTCCTCGGCCCGCAGCGAGCCGGGCCGGATGGGGCCTGGCGCGGCCAGGGCGTGGTCGTGGGGGGCGGCGGCCATGATCTCGTCGTCGCCGATGCGGGCGTGTTCGACGCCCGGCGCCTCATAGGGCAGGGCGATGACGGCGGCGTCGATCTGGCCGGCCTTCAGGGCGGCGACCAGACGGGGCGCCCGCTCCTCGCGGATGACCAGCTTCGAGTTTGGACAGGCGACCATCCGCGACCCATGCCTGGAGGGGAGCTGGAAGAGGGCCCCGGGCAGGATGACCCCCGGGGCGGAACCGCCCGCAACAAACCGGGCCGGGGT
>NZ_JMQR01000184.1:0-4746 GCF_000698025.1 Brevundimonas sp. EAKA
CGGTCCCCACCACGGGGGGCGGCGGGGGCGGCGTCGGGTGTGTAAAGGAGCCGGGTCCGCCGGCACGCCCCCCCGCCCCCCGCCGGCGCCCCGGCGCCGGATGCGGAAAGGGGGGGGGCCCCGGCCGCCAGCGACCCCGTCCGCGGCGGGGGGGTAAATTTGGTTGGGGGGGGGGATCCCTCCAGCGGGGAGAGCGGCGGGTTCACGGGCGACTGGCCCTGCGGCGCCGCCCCCGACCGCCTGTCCATCATGCGGGCTACGGACACTGGTCGTCGATCAACGCCCGCCAGGCCAGTCTGGACCGCCGCATCGACCAGGGCGTCCGTTCCGGCCAGCTCAGCCGCCGCGAGGCGACCCGTCTGCGGGGCGAGTTCAACGGCCTGCTGCGGCTTGAGGCCCACTATCGTCGCGGCGGCCTGACCGCCTGGGAACGCACCGACCTGGACCGTCGCTTCGACCGTCTCTCGGCCCAGATCCGCAACGAACGCCACGATTGGGACCACCGTCGCGGCTGAACGCCATCTCGGTGATTTCCACGGGAGCGCGGTCCGAAAAGGGCCGCGCTCTTTCTCTTTGGGACGGCCCCGTGGGGCTTCGCCCTCGCTTCACAACCGCCGCCGCCAAAGATCGTCATTCGCCCTGGTGCGAAGTTTGAATGACCGTCAGACCTGGCCCGCCTACAGCTTGATGAACGGCTGCATCAGCCGCCCCAGCCAGCCGTCCAGTTCGATCTGCCCATCCAGCGCCACCACGCACAGGCAGGGATCGGGCGAGACCACGCGCGGTTGGTGCAGCACTTCGCCGTCCGCCTCCTCGAAGTCGCCGACGTCGAACCGGGCGGTTTCGGTGGCGTAGGCGCCGTGGATGACGCAGGTCAGTTCGATCCCGCCGTGGGTGTGGCGCGGCGTCTCGCGGCCCGGACCGATCTCCAGCAGGATGACGCGGCAATCGCCGTCGCGCGGCGCATGGACGTCGCGGGCGCGCATGCCTGGTCCCAGCCATCGCCACGGTCCCAGCGCGTACCGGCGCAGGGGCTCAGGCAGGCCGACCATGTCGTTCAACGGCGTGGAGGCCAGAACCTGTCCGGCGTCGGCCTCGGCCCGCGCCAGGACGCGCGCCAGGGCGTCGTCCGGCATCGGCTCGGGCTCCAGATCGTTCAGCAACTCGCCGCCCACCGACTGGAGCGTGCGGACCCAGGCGTCGTTCTGCGGCCGCATCGCCAGATGGGCGGCGACCACCACGGCCTCGGGCGGGCTGAGGGTGCCGGCCGCATAGGCCAGGAGCCGTTCTTCGGAGGGGTTGTGACCGCCGGTCATGCCTCGCCTCCGGCGTCGTCCAACAGGGTGCGCAGTTTGATCATGGCCTTGCGTATTCGGGATTTCACTGTGCCCAGCGGCAGGTCCAGCCGCCGGGCGATTTCGGAATGGGGATTGTCCTGGAAGAAGGCCAAGCGAAGGACCTCGATCTGATCCGCCGTCAGCCGCGCCATGGCCGTCTTCAGGCGTGCGGCATCCTCGGCCATCAGCACGAGTTGGTCCGGCCGTTCCGGCTCCTCCTGCAACAGTTCGATCTCGGGCATCGGGGTGCGCCGGGCGTCCTGGCGCAGCACGTCCAGGCGCCGGTTGCGGGCGATGGTGAAGATCCAGGTCGCGGCCCGCGCCTTGGAGCTGTCGAACAGCTCGGCCTTGCGCCAGACGGTCAGCATGGCGTCCTGGGCGAAGTCCTCGGCCGCCCCCGCAGGCGCCCCGGCCTTCATCAGATAGGCCTTCAGACGCGGCGCGAAATGTTCGAACAGGCGCGCGAAAGCCTCGCGGTCCCGCCGTAACGCCACCGCCTCGATCAGCCGGTCATGCTCGCCGCCCATAGCCGTCACGGGAGGCCGAATCCGCTGAAGCGTTGAAACCTGTCCATCCATGAAACCTAGTACGGTTCTGGCGAAAGTCTGGATCATTTCGTGATCCGGCCGCGTGCGCGGCGCGTATCTTCGCCACCTGTAGCCCGCCCTCGGAGTCTTTATGTCCTTGTCGTCCCCTTCCAGCGAGACCGGTCCGCGCCTGCGGATCGCCGTCGTGGGCTCGGGGATCGCCGCCCTGTCCAGCGCCTGGCTGCTGTCGAAGCGCCACGACGTGACGATCTACGAGCGCGACGACCGCCTGGGGGGCCATTCCAACACCGTGGACGTCCGCGCCCCGACCGGAGAGACGGCGGTGGACACCGGCTTCATCGTCTTCAACGACGCCACCTATCCGAACCTGATCGCCCTGTTCGCCCATCTGGGGCTTGAGACGCGGGCCACCGACATGTCCTTCGCCGTGTCCCTGGATCAGGGCCGGTTCGAATATGCGGCGCCCGCCCTGTTCGCCCAGCGTCGCAACCTGTTCCGCCCGCGCTTCTGGTCGATGCTGAAGGAGATCCTGCGCTTCTATCGCTCGGCGCCCGGCGGCATGGCCGCCCTGGGCGACAGCGACGTGACCCTGGGCCAGTATCTGAAGCGCGAGGGCTTCAGCGAGGCCTTCCGCGACGACCATTTGCTGCCGATGGCCGCCGCCATCTGGTCGTCGCCGGCCCATACGCTGATGGATTATCCGGCGGAATCCTTCCTGCGCTTCTGCGGCAACCACGGCCTGCTGAAACTGGTCGGCCGGCCCCTGTGGCGCACCGTCGTCGGCGGCAGCCGGGCCTATGTCGAGGAACTGGCCCGCCAGGTCGGGGCCGGGCGAAAGGGCGACGCAGTCCGGCTCCGGCGCGGGGTGGACCAGGTCCAGCGCGTCGACGGCGGCGTCGTGGTTCATGACACCACCGGCGCCCGGGAGCGGTTCGACCATGTCGTCATCGGCGCCCACGCCGACCAGGCCCTGGCCATGCTGGCGGAGCCCACGGCGCAGGAGCGCGATCTGCTGGGCGCCTTCCGCTACAGCCGCAACCTGACCATCCTGCACACCGACGCGGGCCTGATGCCCCGGCGCCGGCGGGCCTGGGCCTCGTGGAACTATATCGGCGCGGACGGCGGCCTGTGCGTCACCTACTGGATGAACAGGCTCCAGGGCCTGCCGGGCCAGGACCTGTTCGTCACCCTGAACCCGCCGCGCCCGCCGGCCGCCGGAACCCTGTTGCGCAGCGAAGTGTACGAGCATCCGATCTTCGACCCCGTCGCCATCAAGGCGCAGAAGTCGCTGTGGAGCCTGCAGGGCCAGGGCGGCGTCTGGTTCTGCGGCGCCCATTTCGGGGCCGGCTTCCATGAGGACGGGCTTCAGTCCGGTCTGGCGGTGGCCGAACAACTGGGCGGGGTGCGTCGTCCCTGGACCGTCGAGAACGAGAGCGGCCGCATCCATCTGTCCTCACCCTCGGTCCAGATGGAACCGGCGGCGTGACAGGCTCGGCCCTCTATGTCGGCAAGGTGTTTCACGCCCGCCTGCGGCCGACGCCGCACCGGCTGAACTACCGCGTCTTCTGGCTGATGCTGGACCTGACCGAGATCGACGCCCTGCACGGCCGGCTGAAGACCTTTTCACGCAACCGGTTCAACCTGCTGTCCTTCCACGACCGGGACCACGGCGACGGCTCGGACCGTCCGCTGCGGGCCCAGATCGAGACGCGGCTGGCCGAGGTCGGGGTGGATGTCGGTCAGGGCGCGATCCGTCTTCTGACCATGCCGCGCGTCCTCGGCTTCGTCTTCAACCCGATCAGCCTCTACTACTGCCATCATGAAGACGGGCGGCTGGCCGCCATGGTCTATGAGGTCACCAGCACCTTCGGCGAGCGGCGGTCCTATGTCCTGCCCGTCCTGGCGGCCGACGCCCAGGCCGGCCGGTTCCGGCAACAGACCGACAAGCGCCTGTATGTCTCACCCTTCATGGCCATGGGCATGACCTATGACTTCCAGGGTCAGACGCCGGGCGACACCCTGGGCCTGGCCATCAACGGATCGGATAGCGGGGGCCTGCTGATCGCCACCAGCATGAGCGGCGCGCGTCGGCCGATGTCCGACCGCGCCCTGATCGCCGCCACCCTGTCCATGCCCCTGCTGACGCTGAAGGTCGTGGCCGCCATCCATTGGGAGGCGCTGAAACTCTGGCTGAAGCGCGTGCCCCTGACCCGCAAGCCCGCGCCGCCCCCCGACGTGCTGGACCTGCGGCACAGGGGTTAGGGGCCTCAGCCCCCCAGGGTCATGGCGCGCGCCAGATCGGCGATTTCGTCGCGGGTGATGAAACCGTCGCGGTTGCGGTCGGCGGCGGCGAAACGGTCTCCGTTCAGGGCGCGGAACTCGTTCAGATCGACGGCGCGGTCATTGTTGCGGTCAATGGCGCGCAGCTTCTGAATCTGCTCGCGGCTTGGTCGCCGCTGCGGAGCGGGCGCGCCGTCCGGGCGCAGGGCGCGCAGTTCGGACATCGTCAGACGGCCGTCGCGATCGGCGTCGGCCCGGGCGAACCGGCCCTCGCGCGCAGCGTCGAACTCGACCCGCGACAGGCGCCCGTCATTATTGACGTCCGCCTGCTGGAACAGGGCGCGACCGGCGCCGGCCTGGGTTTGGGCGGGCGCGGCCGTGGCGACGACGGCGATCGCCGCGGCGGACAGGAGGGACAGAACAAGGCTTTTCATCGGGCTCTCGATCGGAAAAGGGGCCCCGGCCGCACGGTTGGGGGGACGCGGAGCGGGGGAGGGGCGGAGCTGCGGGCTGTCTGTTATAAGCATCCATCTGTGCCGGCGGATGTCTCGGCTCAGGTTGCGCCGCAAATCCGTCAGGTA
>NZ_JMQR01000185.1:0-4727 GCF_000698025.1 Brevundimonas sp. EAKA
GTTCGCGGCCACCACGACGCCGGCGGCCCTGAAGGGCGAAGGCCTGGCGCTGGCTGCGCGGGCGGGGGCGGAAATTCTGGATCCCGAGTTCGTGCAGTTTCACCCCACGGCCATCGACGTGGGGCTGGATCCCGCGCCGCTTGCGACTGAAGCCTTGCGCGGCGAGGGTGCGCGGCTGATCGACGGTGAGGGCCGGTTCCTGCTGGGCGAGGCGCCGGACGCGGACCTGAAGGCGCGCGACGTGGTGGCGCGGGCGGTTCATGCCGCGCGGATGGACGGGCGGGGCGCCTATCTGGATGCGCGCGCGGCCATCGGCGAGGCCTTCCCGCACGAGTTTCCGGCCGTGTTCGCCGCCTGTATGCGCAGCGGCCTGGACCCGCGCATCAGTCCGATCCCGGTGATGGCCGCCTGTCACTATCACATGGGCGGGATCGCCGCCGATGCGGACGGGCGCACCACGGTCGCGGGCCTGTATGCGGTCGGGGAATGCGCCGCGACGGGCGTGCATGGGGCGAACCGGCTGGCGTCCAACTCCCTGCTGGAGGCGGCGACCTTCGGGCGGCGTGCGGGACAGGCGGCGGCGCTGGAGACCGGCGGCGGACGGCCATCGCCGGTCGAGGTCACGCCGGACCTGCCCGAGGCGGCCATGGCCGAGCTGAGAACCGCGATGACGGCTCATGCGGGGGTGGTGCGGAATGAAGCGGGCCTGTCGGGCCTGATCGCCCTGATCGGCCGGCTGGAGGCGCAGCATGGCCGGGGCGCCGTTCTGGAGGCGGCGCGTCTGGTCGTGCAGGCGGCGCTGGATCGGCGTGAGAGCCGGGGCGGGCACTATCGCTCGGATTATCCGCAGACGGCGGCTGTGGCGGACCATACGCGGGTGCGGAATGTGCGCCCGGCGATGCGTCCGGCCGTGCTGGAGCCCGCCGCGTGAGCCGGTCCTTGCCGGATGTGCTGATCGAGCCGGTCGTGCGGATGGCCCTGGCCGAGGATCTGGGACGGGCGGGCGATGTGACGGCCATGGCCTGTATTCCCGCAGACGCCCGGATGAAGGCAGGATTCGTGGCGCGCAAGCCCGGCGTCCTGGCGGGTATCGACTGTGTGCGGCTGGCGGTGCTGGCCATGGATCCGCAGGCGTCGGTCGATCTGCGGCTCGAGGACGGCGACGCCTTCGAGGCCGGGGCGGTGCTGGCGGTGGTCGAGGCCGAGGCGCGGGCCTTTCTGTCGGCCGAGCGGACGGCGCTGAACCTGGTCGGGCGGTTGTCGGGCGTGGCGACCCTGACGCGGGCCTATGTTCGGGCGGTCGCCGGGACCAAGGCGCGGATCGCGGATACGCGCAAGACCACGCCGGGCCTGCGGGCGCTGGAGAAACATGCGGTGGCGTGCGGCGGGGGGATCAACCATCGCTTCGGCCTGGATGACGCCATCCTGATCAAGGACAACCATGTGGCCGTGTGCGGCGGGGTGGCCGAGGCGGTCCGCCGGGCCAGGGCCTTTGCGCCCCATCTGATGAAGGTCGAGGTCGAGGTCGACGGACTGGATCAGCTGGAGGCGGTGCTGGGCCTGATCGCCGAGGGGGCGGCGCCGGACGTGGTCATGCTGGACAACTTCAGCCTGGACGACCTGAGGACCGCCGTGGCGCGGGTCGCGGGGCGGCTGACGCTGGAAGCCTCGGGCGGGGTCGATCTGACGACCGTGCGGGGCATCGCCGAGACCGGGGTGGACGTGATCTCGGTCGGCGCCCTGACCCATTCCGCGCCCGTGCTGGACATCGGTCTGGACGCGCTTTGAGCCTTTAGAGCGGGAGCGGTCTCTCGAAGCCGCTCCCGTCCATGGATCAGACCGGGTTGGAGACGTCCGTGGCCTCGACCTTTGCGGCGGTCTTGGCCGACGTGACCGCAGGGCGGCTCGTGCGGGCGGCGGCGGTCTGGGCGGCCGGCTGGGGCGACGGCTGGGCGCGCGAGGCGGCTTCCGGTTGCGGCTGGGCTTGCGGGCGCGGCTGAGCGGCGGGGGCTGCCGGTTCCGGCGCGGACAGGCCTTCCTGGGCCAGGACCAGGGAATAGGCCACGGCCTGTCCGGCCTGGCGGGCGGCCTCGACCGGATCGAGCCCGGCCTGGATCAGACGGGGCTGGTCGCCCGCGGTCGAGGGACGCGCCGCGTAGGTGAAGGCCCCGCTGGCGCCCGAACGTCCGCCGAAGCGATAGAAGAGGTGGCTGCCGACCTGATTCACCCGGATCAGCGAGTTGCGCCAGACCGGCGAGACGCCGGTGGTGTGGAAATGGGTGGCGTTGCCGACGGCCGAATAGACCGATCCCGACAGGGCGCCCGAGGCGATGCTCTTGGCGCGGTTCCAGGCCCCCGAGTTGACGCGACCGCGCATCGCGCCGTTGCAGGTGAACGAGAACTGGCAGCCGGTGCGGCGCGCGGCGCCCTGATAGACGACGCCGCAGATGGTCTTGGGGAAGGCGGGGTGGCGGACGCGGTTCAGGACCACCTGGGCCACGGCCTTCATGCCGTCGCGGCCTTCGCCGCGGGCTTCGTAATAGACGACCTGGGTCAGGCAATCGAGATCGCGGCTGGCGTCCAGGGCGTTGGCCATGCGGAACGGCCGGGCGCCGACCGGCGTGGTCAGATTGGCGCGACGCAGGTTCGGATCGCGGTTGTCGTTCAACTGGTCGAGGCGGGCGGCCAGGAGTTCCGCCTGGCGGTCGCGCTGGGCGGCGCCCGCGCTGGTATAGGGATCGTGTCGGCGTGCGATCGAGAGCGCGCTGGCGTCCAGGCCCCCGGCGGCGGCCGAGAGCGCTTCTTCGGTGAAGCCGGCGGCGGTGGCGCCGTGAATCCGTTCGGCCTGGGCGCGCAGCGTATTCGCCTGCGCCAGGGTTCCGCCCAGATAGGCGCCGCCGATCGCCAGTCCCACCAGACCGCCAAAGGCCGCTGCAGCCGTCATGGGCTTGATCTTCGCCACACGATCGGCGCGCGACGCGGCGCGCGTCTGAGAGGAATGCGACAACGAGTTAGTCCTGTTCAGCAGGGCGAGAAACGCTGCCCCCGGGGTAGTCTCGCCTGCTGGGCGACTCTGACGGTCGCGTTCCAACTGCGGTCAACGCACGGCTCATGCTGCCCGGCGTCGAGGACGGGCCTATATAGCGAAGTTTGTGACCTGAATGTGGCTGATTCGCAAGCCTGCGGTTAAGGCGTCGAAACGATTAGGTATTTTCACTGTATCGCACGGGGGGAATGACAATCCGGGCCGGAATGTGACAGTCGTGACGACGAATACTGTATTGTATTGCAGTAGGTCTTCATTCGCAAATGTGACAGCCTGCGATATCAGCTAAAGCGCCTGCCGGGTTCTGTTCATTTTGCGATCATGGGCCGTATTCGCGACTTGACGCCAGGGAGGGAACCTGTGCGTTGCGGTCGCGTTGAAGCGTGACCTTTGGAGAGAAGCCCCATGTCGAGACCCCTTGTGATGGCGGCTGTCGCCGCCGCGACCCTGGCCCTGGCCGCCTGCGGAACCACGATCGAACAGAAGGCGGCGAGCGGCGCGGTGGCCGGGGCTGTCGTCGGCGGACCGGTCGGCGCGGCTGTCGGCGGCGCCGCCGGGGCCGTCGTCGGCCAGGCCCAGAAACCCAACTAGAACGCGTCGCGCCCTTGTTTCGGCAGGGGCGCGACCTATCTGCATCACTGGACGGGCGATGCGCGGCATATGCGCGTCAAATCGTGCGTCCGTCCGATTTCGCTGCGGTGAACCTTGCTTTTGGCGCGCGTATCGGCTTTGTGCGGCCCGCTTCTGGCCGTGCGTTTTTTCGTCGCCGCCTGATCCCCGATAGCCGCCCCTGGCTGTTCACAAGGAACCCTGACGCTTTCGCATGAAAGATCTGAAGACCGGATTTTCCGACCGCATTACCGCCCAGCAGGAGGCCAAAAAGGCCCTGCTCGCCAAATTCAAGCCGAAGGCCGCCGCCCCCGACCCTGAATTCGAACGCCTGGCTGAAAAGCGCGCCGCCGAAAAGGAGGCCCTGCGCCAGCAGCACGAGCTGGCCAAGGCCGAGCAGCGCCGTGAAAAGGCCGAGAAGGACGCCGCCCGCATGGCCGCCGATCTCGAAGCCCAGGAAGCTCTCGAGGCCGAGAAGCGCGCCGACCGCAAGGCGCGCAAGCAACTGACCAAGGAAGAGCAGAAGGCCAAGCGCGACGCCCGCTACGCCGCCCGCAAGGCGCGTCGCTAGGTCGCTCAAGGCCCTGCACTGAAGGATCGACGCGTCGCGGGTTTCTGCGGCGCGTTTTTCTTTGGCCGCCCTATTGGGCGGACGGACCTATTCAGCAGGAAGGCTGGCGCGGCCGTCGATGATGCTGCGCAACTGTTCCGTCGAATAGGGTTTGCGCAGGAAGGGCCAGGGGGTGTCGGCCAGCACCTGGTCCACGTCGTCGCCGACATAGCCCGAGGTCAGGGCGATGCGCATGTCCGGCCAGTCTCGGGCCGCCTGCCGGGCCAGATCGACGCCGCTCATGCCGCCCGGCATGACGATGTCGGTCAGCATGATGTCGAAGCGCGCCGACTGTAGCGCCTTGAGCGCGTCGGGACCGCTTTCGGCCAGCACCACTTCGAGACCGAAACTCTCCAGAAGATCCAGAGCCACGGCCGCCACGCTGGCGTCGTCCTCGACCAGGAGCATGCGGCCGCCCTTGGCGAAGGCGACGTCCGCGCTGACGGGAACGGGGGCGGGGGC
>NZ_JMQR01000186.1:0-4578 GCF_000698025.1 Brevundimonas sp. EAKA
CAACCCGGCCGCAGCCGGCGCGCCGATGAGTTTCGACTCCAAGACCCAGTACGCCACGGTCAAACTGACCCGGCCGGACGCGATCAAGTCCAAGCCCGACCTGCACGCCCCCCTCTACGCCGCCGCCGTGCGCGACCTGCGCCAGTTCTCCGAAGGCGCCCAGGCCGACCTGTCCGAGGCCGGCGGCGGCCCCGGCGGCTACGAGAAGACCATCGCCTTCGACCCCGGCGCCGAGACCGGCAAGCTGTTCAGCCTGGCCCGCACCGATTTCGAGTTCACCGGCGGCGCCCACCCCAACACCAGCTTCTCGGCCGTGCTGTGGGACAAGGCGATGAAGAAGCGGCTGGGCTTCGCCGACCTGTTCCGCCCCGGCGCCGATCTGGCGGGCCTGGACAAGGCCCTGTGCGACGCCGCCAACGCCGCCAAACAGGCCCGCTCGCCGGGGTCGGAGACCGCGACCCTGGGCGGCAAGATGTGGACCTGCCCCAAGGCCGTCGCCACCCCCTTCGTCCTGACGCCGGGCACGACGCCGGGCAAGGCGGGCGGGATCACCTTCCTGCTGGGCGCCTATCAGATCGGCCCCTATTCGGACGGCCCCTACCAGATCGCCCTGCCCCAGTCGGTCTTCCGCGCCCTGCTGAACCCCGCCTACGCCGACGAGTTCGCCGGCGCGCCGGTCAAGGCGGGGGACGTGACGCCCAAGGGAGGCTGATCAGTCGGCCAGGAACTGATCCACCAGTTCGGAGAACCGCTGGGGCTGGTCGGCCATGATGAAATGCCGGCTGCCGTCGACGCGGATCAGCTTGACGCCGGGCAGGGCCGCATATTCGTGACCCCAGGCCTGATCCGCCTGGGCGGCGGGCGCCCCGCCGTCGGCGTCCGAGGCGTAGAGGGCGGTCACCGGCACACGCAGGGTCGCAAGACCTGGCCGCGCATCCGTCAGCAGGACATCCCGCATGGCCGCCGCCATGGCCTTGCGGTCCGACCCGGTCGTCCAGTCGACCAGCCTGACCCGCAATGCCGCGTCCCGCGTCATGCCCTGGGCGCTGCCGACCTGGGCGGCGCGGAAGGATTCGTCCGAGAGGGCCAGAAGGGTCTGCGCCGTCTGTTCCGCCGCCGGTCTCATGGCCTCGACCGTCACCTGCGGCCCCCGCAGCGCGCCGAAGAAGGGCAGGCTGTCCACGCTCATCAACCGGCCGACAGCCTCAGGATGCTGCTGGGCCAGCACCAGTCCCGCCAGGGCGCCCATCGAATGACCGATCACCGCCGGCCGCTCCAACCCTTGACTGCGGATGTAGCGGTCCAGTTCCTCGACCACCGGCTGGACGAAGGGGCCGTCGCCATGACTCCAGGCCTCGCCGGCGAAGCCCGCCAGCTGCACGAGATGGACCCGGTGCGTCGCCTTCAGCCGATCCGCCGTGGTCCGCCACACTTCCCGCGAACAGCCGAAGCCGGGGATCAGGATCACATCGGGGCCCGCCCCCACCACCTCCACGGACAGGCGGTCCGAGACGAAGGCGGACGCCTGGGCGCCTGGCTGGGCGAAGGCGGCGGTGACGCCGACCATCAGCGACGGGGTGCAGACCGCCAGACCGAACAGTGCGGCGCGCAGGCGCGGGCGCGCCTTGAAGAAGGCGTTGAACATCGGATGTCTCCCTTGGGTTTTAGGTTTGGTCCGCCGCCGTCAGGCGTGCGGGTTCTCGAAGATTTCCTCGACCGGTCGGTCGAAGGCCGCAGCGATGCGGTAGGCCAGGTCCAGCGAGGGATCGTGCCGCTCGGTCTCCAGGGCGATCACCGCCTGTCGCGACACGCCCAGCGCCTGGCCCAGTTGCTCCTGGGTCCAGCCGCGCTCGACGCGCAGCAGTTTCAGCCGGTTCTTCATCGGCTGGTCCGGATGAAGGGCGCGCTGATTCCGTACATGCCCCAGAACAGGGGTACGATCAGCCAGGTCTCGATATGGGGCGCGCCTGCGAAGCTCTCGCCGAAGCCCCAGAAGGTGGCGACCGCCATGGCCAGTCCCGAAGCGACGATGAACTGTTTAGCCGTAAGGCTGCGGACGAACTCGTCGCTTTCGCGCATCAAGGACAAGACGGCCCAGATCTGGCCGATCACCGGTCCCGAGACCGCCGCCGCCAGCCCCCAGGCCGCCGGCTTTCCCATCACTTCGTCGAAGGCGTCGGTCGTCATCATGGCCACGCAAATGGCCACATAGGGAATGGTGAAGGCCATGGTGCGAATGACGTATCGCCGGTGCGCCGGGGTGGTCGATTTTCCGAAAGACAGCATGTCCGCCTCCTTGTGTAAGGCCAACCTTACATCGGTCAAATGTCATGTCAACCTGACTTTTTGTAAGGAACACCACACATCATCGCATTGCTTTGTCCAGACCCGCCTTAGGGACTAGACTGCCGCCATGCCCGCCGCCCCGCGCTTAGCCGCATCCGCCCTGTTCACGCCCGAGGAATGGGCTCCGTTCCAGGCCCGCTCGGCATGGGTCGGGCCGCTGCTGGTCGCCCACTGCTGGGCCGTGATCGCGATTGCGGTCGTCGCGGGGGTGCTGATCCCCTGGCTGATCCCGCTGTGCGTCATGGTGATCGGCACGCGCCAGCTGGGCCTGGCGATCCTGATGCACGAGGCGGCGCACGGCGGCCTGTCCCGGAACCTGCGGCTGAACGATTTCCTCGGCCACTGGCTTTGCGCCGTGCCGATCGGCGCCAGCCTGACCGCCTATCGCCCCTATCACCTGGCCCACCACCGCTTCGCCCAGCAGCCGGAGGATCCCGACCTGATGCTGTCGGCGCCCTTTCCCGTCTCGCCCGCCTCCCTGCGGCGCAAGCTGATCCGCGACCTGACCGGCCAGACCTTCTTCAAGCAGCGGGTGCTGCTGCCGCTGGCCCAAAGGCGCTCAGGCAGCCCGAAGGGCGATGGCGCACAAACAATGCGCGATAGCGCCCACCAATATGAGGCCGTCGTCACCGGCCGCTCGGTCCTGCCCTTCCTCGCCTTCAACGCCCTCCTGCTGGCGGGCTTCGTCGCGGCGGGGGTCTGGTGGGCCTTCTTCGCCTTGTGGCTGCTGCCGATGGCGACCTGGTTCCCGATGGTGACGCGGCTGAGAAACATCGCCGAACACGCCTGCGTCGACGGCTCGGCCGCCGACGCCTTCCGCGCCGCCCGAACCACCCGCGCCGCCTGGTGGGAGCGCGCCTTCATCGCCCCCTACTGGGTCAATTTCCACGCAGAACATCACCTGTTCATGCATGTGCCGTGCTGGAAGCTGCCGGCCCTGCACCGCGCCGTCCACACCCGTCCCCAGGCCGCCGGCATGGAGGTCGCGCCCGGGTATGCCGACGTGCTGAAGACCGCGACGCGTCGCCGGGCATGACCATCCCCGATCCGGCCGCCTTCATCCACGCCAACACACGTCTCCAGCCCGTGCCCCATGCGCCGGAAATCTCGCTGTGGCTGGCGGACGAGATCACGCCGATCTGGCGCATGACGGAAGAGGAACTGGGCGAACTGGGCCTGCCGCCGCCCTTCTGGGCCTTCGCCTGGGCCGGCGGCCAGGCGCTGAGCCGCTATCTGCTGGATCACCCGCAAGAGGTCGCCGGCAAGCGGGTGCTGGACTTCGCGACCGGTTCGGGCCTGGTCGGGGTGGCGGCTATGCGGGCGGGCGCCGCCTCGGTCCTGTGCGCCGACATCGATCCCTTCTGCCAGGCCGCCGTCGCCGCCAACGCCCAGGCCAACGGCGTGGCCCTAGGCTTCACACCGCTCAATCTGCTGGACGCCCCGCCGCCGGCCGTGGACGTCATCTGCGCCGGCGACATCTGCTACGAAAAGCCGATGACCGAGGCCGTGCTGGCCTGGCTGGGCCAGGCTCGCGCCGCCGGAACCCGTGTCCTGATCGGCGATCCCGGCCGCACCTATTTTCCCCGCTCGGGCCTGGATTTCCTGGCCGAATACAGCGTGCCCACGACCAGAGAGCTGGAGGACCTGGAAATCAAGCGGTCCTCCGTCTGGGCCATGCCCTGAGGTCACGGCGCGGCCGCGCTTGCCCCTCGCGCCGTCGCCGCCCATCTTCAAGGACATGAGACCGATCGCGACCTTTTCCGTAGTGATCGCCGCCATGGCCTCCAGCGCCGTGGCGCAAACCCCGCCCTATGTCCCACCTTACGCCGCGCCCCACGGCGCCTATCCCGGCGGCGGTCCTGCGGCGATCGCCGACCAGCATCGCTATGAAAACGACCGGCTGCGGCGACAATCCGAGGCCAACGCCGCCCTGGCCCGACAGCAGCAGATCGAAACCCGTCAGCGCCTGATGCAGATCGAAGCCGCGCGCGAACCGACCGTGTCGCCGGCCGTCCCCGCCCGCCCCCTGTATGACGTCGCCCAGGAGCGCTTCCTGCGCGAAGGCGCCGCCGCTCGTCGCCAACAGACCCGCCAGGGCGTGACCCAGATCGACGACTGGCTGGATCGGCCGAACTGACGCATCCCTTCCCTTTCCTCCGCGTTCCGGCCTAGCTTCAAGACGGATCAGGCGGAGGGAACGGGCATGCGCTGGCAGGGCGGACGGACAGGCGG
>NZ_JMQR01000187.1:0-4362 GCF_000698025.1 Brevundimonas sp. EAKA
GGGGGCGCGTCACCCCTCGCCGTCGCAAACAAAAAGGGCGGGACCCTGCGGTCCCGCCCTTTTGCATTCTCAGCCGGGTTGGCTTGGACTTAGAAGTCCATGCCGCCCATGCCGCCCATTCCACCCATGTCGGGGGCCGAGGAGCCGCCCTTCTTGGGGGCGTCGGCGACGGCGGCTTCGGTCGTGATCAGGATCGAGGCCACCGAGGCGGCGTCGGTCAGGGCGGTGCGAACCACCTTGGCCGGGTCGATCACGCCCATGGCGACCAGGTCGCCGTACTCTTCCGTCTGGGCGTTGAAGCCGTAGGTGGCGGAGCTGTTTTCCAGCACCTTGCCCACGACGATCGAGCCTTCGACGCCGGCGTTTTCCACGATCTGACGGATCGGGGCCTGGATGGCGCGACGGATGATGGCGATGCCGGCGGTCTGGTCGGCGTTGTCGCCGGTCAGGCCGTCAAGCGCCTTGGTCGCCTTCAGCAGGGCGATGCCGCCGCCCGGGACGATGCCTTCTTCAACGGCTGCACGCGTGGCGTTCAGGGCGTCGTCGACGCGGTCCTTCTTTTCCTTCACTTCGACTTCGGTCGAGCCGCCGACGCGGATGACGGCGACGCCGCCGGCCAGCTTGGCCAGACGTTCCTGCAGCTTTTCCTTGTCGTAGTCCGAGGTGGTGTCCTCGATCTGGCGCTTGATCTGGCCGATGCGGGCCTCGATCTCTTCCTTGCCGCCGACGCCGTCCACGATGGTGGTGTCGTCCTTGGTGATCGTGACCTTCTTGGCCTTGCCGAGCATGTCGATCGTGACGTTCTCAAGCTTGACGCCCAGGTTCTCCGAGATGACCTGGCCGCCGGTCAGGATGGCGATGTCTTCCAGCATGGCCTTGCGGCGATCGCCGAAGCCCGGAGCCTTGACGGCGGCGACGCGCAGGCCGCCCCGCAGCTTGTTGACCACCAGGGTGGCCAGGGCCTCGCCTTCGATGTCCTCGGCGATGATCACCAGCGGACGGCCCGATTGCACGACGGCTTCCAGGATCGGCAGCATGGCCTGCAGCGACGACAGCTTCTTCTCGAACAGCAGGATCAGGGGCTCTTCGAGTTGAACCTCCATCTTGTCGGCGTTGGTGATGAAGTAGGGCGACAGGTAGCCGCGGTCGAACTGCATGCCTTCGACGACGTCCAGCTCGGTCTCGGCGGTCTTGGCTTCTTCAACCGTGATGACGCCTTCGTTGCCGACCTTGGCCATGGCCTTGGCGATCATTTCGCCGACTTCAGCGTCGCCGTTGGCCGAGATGGTGCCGACCTGGGCGATCTCGGAGTTGTTCTCGACCTTCTTGGCCGAGGCCTTGATGTCGGCGAGGACGGCGGTGACGGCCTTGTCGATGCCGCGCTTCAGATCCATCGGGTTCATGCCGGCGGCGACGGCCTTGAGGCCTTCCTGCACGATCGATTGCGCCAGGACGGTTGCGGTGGTGGTGCCGTCGCCCGCCTTGTCGTTCGTCTTCGAAGCGACTTCGCGGATCATCTGGGCGCCCATGTTCTCGAAGGCGTCTTCCAGCTCGATCTCTTTGGCGACCGACACGCCGTCCTTGGTCGAGCGCGGGGCGCCGAAGGACTTCTGGATCACGACGTTGCGGCCCTTGGGACCGAGCGTCACCTTGACGGCGTTGGCGAGCACGTTGACGCCGCGCAGCATCTTGTCGCGCGCGTCGGTGTTGAACTGTACGATTTTAGCGGCCATGCGGGCAGCTCCTTGAATGAGTGGTTAGTGACGAGTGGCGAGTGGCGAGTGAAGTGCAGAGTCGCGGGACAATGAGCCGGTATCGGCTCCTCTCGTCACTCGCCACCCGTCACTCGCCACTGGCGTTCTGAGCGTCAGCTCAGGACGCCGAGGACGTCCGACTCTTTCATGATGATCAGGTCGTCGCCGTCGATCTTCACTTCCGTGCCCGACCACTTGCCGAACAGGATGCGGTCGCCGGCCTTCAGTTCCAGGGCGTTGACCTTGCCGGATTCGTCACGAACGCCGGGGCCGACGGAGACGACTTCGCCTTCCTGCGGCTTTTCCTTGGCGGTGTCGGGGATGATGATCCCGCCCTTGGTCTTGGATTCTTCTTCAACGCGCTTGACCAGCACGCGGTCGCCGAGCGGACGAAACGCCATCGGTTCTCTCCTTATGTACCCCCCGGACGGGGGCGACTTGAAAACGGTGGGTCAGCCTCTCTTCGATCACCGTTTTGGCAGCCGACCGGTGAGAGTGCTAACGCGATCGGGAGTTAGTCAGAGCAGGGGCCAGCGTCAAGCGGGGCGGCCGGGGGGGTCTGCGAAACTTCCGCGACAAGTGAACCGAAAATGAATGGCGGGCTCCGAGGACGTTCAAGCGGGGGCTGGCAGAACCGTCTCGACGCTGGATGCATTTCCTTCCTCGGAAACGCGGACCCGGCCCGAAAAATAAAAGGAGACGACCATGTCCAAGATGTTGAAGATCACCGCCGCCGTCGCCGCTCCTGTCGTCGCCATGGGCCTGATGGCCGCCCCGGCCTCGGCGCAATCCCGTGACCGCGACCGCGACGACACCGCCCGCAACGCCCTGATCGGCGCGGCCGTCGGGGGCCTGGCCGGCGCCATCTACGGCAACGGCGACGGTCGTTATATCGCCGGCGGCGCCCTGGGCGGCGCGGCCATCGGCGCCGTGGCCTCCTCCTCGAACCGGGGTTCGGGCTGCGAATATTATCGCGGCGGCCAGTGCTACCGGAACCAGGGCCACTGGGAGCGGGAACACGGCATCAACAGCCGGGATCCGCGCTGGGAGCAGCGCCGCGACTATCGCGACTATCGTCGGGACCAGCGTTATGACCGCCGGGATGACCGTCGCGACTACCGCTACGACCGCCGCTGGTAGGCGACGGATCCGATGAAGAAGGGCGTCCTGCGGGGCGCCCTTTTTGTTAAGCCGCGTCCTGGCGCGCGCCCCAGTGCGGGAAGGGATCCTCCAGCCTGGACCAGCCCTTGGGCCCGCGCTCCATCTCGAACCGGGTCAGCAGGGCGGCGTCGAACATCGAGGTCAGCAGGTCGCGGTTCATGTCCTTGCCGATCAGGACGATCTCCTGACGGCGGTCGCCATAGGGCTGACGCCAGACCGCCTCGATCGCCTTCAGCCATTCGGGATTGTCGTCGGGCCAGCGATCGCGCGGGGCCGAGGCCCACCACAGGCCGCCCCATTCGTGTTCCGTCACCGCCCCGGCCTGGCTCCAGGACCCGACATAATCCATCCGGCTGGCCAGCCAGAAGAAGCCCTTGGAGCGCCAGACGCCGGGCCATTCGCGGTTCAGCAGGTCGTGGAAGCGCCGGGGGTGGAACGGTCTGCGCGCCCGATAGACGAAGGTGGAGACGCCGTATTCCTCGGTCTCGGGCGTCACCTCGCCGCGCAGGGCCTGGGACCAGCCGGCGGCCTGTTCCGCCTGCTCCATGTCGAACAGGCCCGTGCCGATCACCTGATCCAGAGGCACGGCGCCCCGCACCGCCTCAAGGATCCGGGCGCGGGGATTGAACTGGGTCATCATCGCCTTCAGCGTCCCGAGTTGGACCGCGTCGAGCAGATCGCACTTGTTCAGCACGATGACGTCGGCGAACTCGATCTGGTCGATCAGCAGATTGGCGACCGTGCGCTCGTCGTCCTCGCCCAGATGTTCGCCACGGGTCTTCAGTCGGTCGGTCGAGGGATAGTCGCGGTGGAAGTTGAAGGCGTCGACCACCGTGACCATGGTGTCGATCCGGGCCAGGTCCGACAGGCTGAAGCCGTCCTCGTCGCGGAAGTCGAAGGTGGCGGCGACCGGCATGGGTTCGGAAATTCCGGTGGATTCGATCAGCAGACAATCGAACCGACCCTCGCGCGCCAGCTTGCCGACCTCGATCAGCAGATCCTCGCGCAGGGTGCAGCAGATACAGCCGTTGGACATCTCCACCAGCCGTTCCTCGGTCCGCGACAGGTCCGCGCCGCCGCCGTCGCGCACCAGGGCGGCGTCGATGTTCACCTCGCTCATGTCATTGACGATCACCGCGACCCGCAGCCCGTCGCGGTTCGACAGGATGTGGTTGAGCAGGGTCGTCTTGCCGGCCCCCAGGAAGCCGGACAGGACGGTGACGGGCAATTTCTTGAACTCGGACACGAAGGCGCTCCACGGCTGCTACGCCGAGCTTGACCACAGCCGGGCGACTATGAGAGTTACGTTATAGTATAACACACGTAGTCAGCAAGGTTTTCCATGGCGGTCGGCGCTGTCGTCCAGGGGCTTGCGCCCACAGTCTTCACCACCCTGTTCGAGCCGCAGGTGCGGATGGCGATCTGGTCTAGGCCCAGCCCCATGCCG
>NZ_JMQR01000188.1:0-3981 GCF_000698025.1 Brevundimonas sp. EAKA
TTTTTTTTTTAACTCAGCCGCCACCCCCATACTTCCAAACAGAGGAGATCGTCGGCGCCGTCAATTGGGTATAAGAGAAAGCCCGTCTTGCTGGGAGACCGGGCGGCCCCCGCCTATCCGGAACGCGAGGCCGCCTATGTCCTGGCCCTGACCCTGCAGCGCGCGGGCTGGGCCTGGGGCGAGCGCGTGGTTCAGGCGCTGGAGGCGGGCGGGGTGCGCGCGCGCCAGCATCGCGGGTCCGGCCTGGACGTCTGGACCCGTCTGACGGAGTGGGAGGACGAGGCCGCGCGTGGCGAGGCGGGGTCGGCCCCGGTCGATAGCGAGAGCGCGCGGATTCGGCTGGCGAAACTGCTTCAGGCCTCGGGTCTGGACGAGACGCGGCCGACCCAGTCGGACTACGCCGCCGAGGCCGCCTTCGCCTTTTCGCCGCGAAACGAGGAGGGCCGCCCCCGCATGCTGCTGGCCGAGGCGGGCACGGGCACGGGCAAGACCCTGGGCTATCTGGCGCCCGCCTCCCTGTGGGCCGAACGGAACCAGGGAGCGGCTTGGATCTCGACCTACACCCGCGCCCTGCAACGCCAGATCGACCGCGAGAGCCATGCCCTGTGGCCCGACCCGGAAGAGCGCAAGAAGAAGGCGGTGATCCGCAAGGGGCGCGAGAACTATCTGTGCGTCCTGAACCTGCAGGACATGGTCCAGGCGGCCCAGCTGGGGAACGGCGACCTGGTCGGCCTGGCGCTGGCGGGACGCTGGGCCGTGCACACGCGCGACGGGGACATGACGGGCGGCGACTTTCCCGGCTGGCTGCCGGGCCTGTTCGCCATGCCCGCCGCCCATGCGGCGGGGGCGGCCAATCTGGTGGACCGGCGCGGCGAATGCGTCCACGCCGCCTGCCCCCACTATCGCAGCTGTTTCGTCGAAAAGACCATCCGCGCCAGCCGCCGCGCGGACCTGGTCATCGCCAACCACGCCCTGGTCCTGACCCAGGCCGCTTTCGATGGCGCGCGCTCGGCCCGGGGCCAGAAACAGGACGGCGAGACGGCGGCCTTGAAACGCATCGTCTTTGACGAGGGCCACCACCTGTTCGACGCCGCCGACAGCGCCTTTTCCGCCTGTCTTTCGGGGCAGGAAGCGGCCGAGCTGCGTCGCTGGATCCGCGGTCCGGAAGGGCGAGGCCGGCGCGGTCGCGGTCTGGAGCAGCGGCTGGGCGACATGGTCGGGGACAATGATGCGGCGCTGAAGGCCTTGCAGGACGCCATCCGCGCCTCGGCCGCCTTGCCGGGCGAAGGCGTGTCGGGCCGCGTCGCCCCGGCCTCGGGCGAGGTCAATCCGATCGGGCCGATCGAGGCCTTTCTGGCCGCCGCGCTGGACCAGCTGCGGGCGCGCACGGCCGAGGCAAGTGGCAATGGCGGATTCGGGGGCGGCCCAGAGTTCGGCATGGAGTGCGCGTTGAAGCCGGTGACCGATCCCGTGGCCGAGACCGCCCGCGCGGCGGCCCAGGCCCTGGCCGCGCTCGAGGCGCCGCTGCTGGCCCTGTCGCGGCATCTGGAGGACATTCTCGACGATGAGGCGGCCGAGCTGGACGGGTCGCAGCGGTCGAGGATCGAGGGGGCGTTGCGGGGGCTGGACCGGCGCGCGCGGATGACCTTGCCCGGCTGGCGTTCGATGCTGGCGGCGCTGGAGGACGGCGGGGATCAGCCTGATCCGGACTTCGTCGACTGGCTGTCGGCCGAGACGGCGTTCGGCCGCATCCATGACGTGGCCCTGCGCCGTCACTGGATCGACCCGACCGTGCCGCTGGAAGCCGCCGTGATCGTGCCGGCGCACGGGGTGCTGGTGACCTCGGCCACCCTGTCCGACCCCTTGCAGGAAGACCCGTTCGACCTCGCGCGTCTGCGCACCGGCTCGGCCCGGCTGATCGAACCGCCGCGCACCCTGAAGGTCGAGAGCCCCTTCGACTATGCGTCCAACAGCCGGGTCATCGTCGTCAACGATCTGGTCAAGGACGATCCGCGCCAGACGGCGGCGGCGATGCGCGAACTTTTCCTGGCCGCCGGGGGCGGAGGGTTGGGCCTGTTCACCGCCATCCGCCGGTTGAAGGCGGTCTATGAACGGCTCGGCCCGGATCTGGCGAAGGCCGGCGTGCCCCTGTACGCCCAGCACGTCGATCCGCTGGAGGTCGGGGCCCTGGTCGACATGTTCCGGGTCGAGGAGAACTCGTGCCTCCTGGGCACGGACGCCGTGCGCGACGGGGTGGATGTGCCGGGGCGGTCGCTGCGGGTTCTGGCCTTCGACCGCGTGCCCTGGCCCCGCCCGGATCTGCTGCACAAGGCGCGGCGCGAACGGCTGGGCGGCCAGTTCTCGCAAGGGAGGGGCTATGACGACGCCCTGGCCCGCGCCCGGATCGCCCAGGCCTTCGGGCGGCTGATCCGGCGCGGCGACGACAAGGGGGTCTTCGTGATGCTGGACGCGGCCACCCCCACCCGCCTGTTCGCCAGCCTGCCGCCGGGCACGGAGGTCCAGCGCATGGGCCTGGCCGACGCCGTGGCGCTGACCCGCGGTTTCCTGAACCCCGAGATGACCTGAAATGTCGAAGACCACGCCCGCGACCGTCGCCCTGACCAAGGCCGGGGTCGCCTTCGAACTGTTCGCCTATGACTATGACCCCGACGCGCCGCGCGTGGGGCTTCAGGCGGCTCAGGCTGTGGGAAAAGCCCCGGAACAGGTGTTCAAGACCCTGATGACCCTGGTCGACGGCGCGCCGGCCTGCGTCATCGCGCCGTCCGACTGCGAGGTCAGCATGAAGAAGCTGGCGGCGGCCATCGGCGGCAAGTCGGCGCAGATGATGAAGCCCGCCGATGCGGAACGGTTGACCGGCTACAAGGTCGGCGGCGTCAGTCCCTTTGGGCAGCGCAAGACCGTACCGACGGTGATGGACGAGACGGCCGTTCTGTTTGATCAGATCCTGATCAACGGCGGCCAGCGCGGGCTGTTGCTGGGGGTGGCGCCCGAAGCGGCGGCCCGGGCGGCGGGGGCCAGGCTGGTCGACATCAAGGCCTGAACGCCTTGGGCGGTCGTCCTTCCTTGGGCTATAGCCGTCTCGACCCCGGAGTTTGAATGACCGACGCACCGACCCAGCGACCCAGCCGTGCGGGCCTCTACGCCCCCTTCATCATCGTGCTGATCGCCCTGGCCGCCTGGACCGGCTGGTGGTTCTATCTGACGCGCCAGATCGACGCCGGGCTGGAGGCCCAGTCGGCCGCCCTGCGCCAACAGGGCTGGGACGTGCGCTACGCCGACAAGCGGATCGTCGGCTGGCCCTTCCGCGCCAATGTGAAACTGACCCATGTGACGATCGCCGCCCCGTCCGGTCACGCCATATCCGCGCCGGAGCTGAACGCCGAGGCCAACGCCTATCAGCCGACCAAATGGGTCGTGGTCGCGCCCGAAGGCCTGGTCCTGACCCGGGCCGGCAAGGGCAAGGTCGCCATCAACGGCGACGCCATCCGCATGAGCGCCAGCGGCATCGACCAGCGCTGGCCCAATCTGGCGCTGGAACTGGTCAATCCGATCTTCACTGTCCATCCTGACGGCGAGCCCTTCCCCATCGCCCGGGCCGCACGGATCGAATTCTATTCGCGGCCCCATCTGGAAGGCGCGACCGCCCCGAGCGACGCCATCGACGTGATGTTCCGGCTGGTGGACGGCCAGGGACGCCGCGACGGACCGGTCGAGGGCTTCGCCCAGGACGGCCAACTGACCACCCAGCTGGAGGCCACCGTCGGCCGGGCCGACCTGCTGAAGGTCGGGGATGCGGCGGGGGGGGGTTTCCCAAAGACCCCGGGGCCGTCTCTTTTAAACAACTGACGCCGCCGACGACCCACCCTGTGTAGGACCCCGGGGGGGGCCGGTCCCTTAAAAAAAAAAACAAAAACACAAAGGTGAATAGCGACATACGCCAATCTCACAACATGACACAAA
>NZ_JMQR01000189.1:0-4266 GCF_000698025.1 Brevundimonas sp. EAKA
GGCGATGGCGGCGATGTCGGCGGGGTGGCGATCGACGTCATCGGGGGCATACTGAACCTCTTCGTTCTTTTCCTGCTTGTGACGGCGTGGGGCGTCGTCCCCGCCCTGCTGTTCGGCGGTGCCGGATGCTGGCTGGCCGAGCGTGGGGTGCAGACCCGGCCCTGGTGGGTATGGGGCTTTGCAGGGTCTGCAAGCGCGGGCGCCTACGTCCTTGTTGCGCTGATCTGCCGTTCCCTAGCGCCGACCGTGAGTTTTTTGATCGCGCCATGGGGATTTCGAACACAGCTTGGGCCGGACGCCGAGAGCGCCCCTTTCGCGTGGGATATGATGTTGGCGGCAAGCGTGGCGGGCATTCTGACGGGCGGGTTTCTGGCCGGAGCCCTCTATTTCCGCCTCAGTCGCGGCCGGTGGGCGCCGATTGGGGCTGACAAGCGATCCTGAACCGCCTATATGGCCCTCCACATCGTTAGACCGGCGTCCAACGGCGTCGTTCCAAGCGGCGGCCCGGACGGACCGCCGCTTTTGTTTTGGATAATCGCCGCTTGCGCGCAAGAACCGCCCAGGACCGCCAACTGCTCGAGCTGATCGACCCCATCGCGGAGTCGCTGGGCCTCGAGGTCGTGCGCGTCCGCCTGATGACCGGCTCCAAACGCCAGCGTCTGCAGATCATGGCCGAACGCCCGTCCGACCGCGACATCTCGGTCGAGCAGTGCGCCAAGCTGAGCCGCGCGGTGTCGGAGGTGTTCGACGCCGCCGACCCCATCGCCGGCGAATATATGCTGGAGGTCTCGTCGCCCGGCATCGACCGGCCCCTGACCCGTCCCATCGACTTCGACCTGTTCGAGGGCGAGGAGGCGCGGCTGGAGACGGACCGGATGATCGAGGGCAGGAAGCGCTTCAAGGGCGTGCTGGCCGGCTATGAGGACGGCAATGTCCTGATCGACCTGGACGGCGAGGAAGAGACCGCCCTGATCCCCTTCGACTGGTTGAGCGATGCGAAACTGGTCCTGACCGACGCCCTGATGAAACGGGGCGCCGCCATCCGCGCCGCGCGCGGCGAACCTGAAGACGACGGTCTGCCCGAAGGGGAAGCCGCCGAAGACACAACCGACACCACGACCCCTTCTGAGGACAACGCCTGATGGCCGTCACCGGTATTTCCGCCAACCGCCTCGAACTGCTGCAGATCGCCGAGGCCGTGGCCCGCGAAAAGAACATCGAGCGCGAAGTCGTCATCGAGGCGATCGAGGAGGCGATCCAGAAGGGCGCCAAGTCACGTTACGGCGCCCACCACGACATCCGCGCCAAGATCGACCACAAGACCGGCGAACTGGCCCTGACCCGTCACGTCACCATCGTCGAGGACGACTGGCAGCCGGAAGACGAGCTGGAAGAGTTCAACGACAGCGCCATGGTGCGCCTGAAGGACGCCCTGAAGCGCGACCCGGAAGCCGTGGTCGGCAAGGAATATGTCGAGACCCTGCCGCCGTTCGAGTTCGGCCGCGTCCAGACCCAGATGGCCCGCCAGGTCGTGACCGGCAAGGTCCGCGAGGCCGAGCGCGCCAACCAGTACGAAGAGTTCAAGGATCGCGTCGGCGAGATCGTCAACGGCACGGTCAAGCGCGTCGAATACGGCAACACCATCGTCGACCTGGGCCGCGGCGAGGGCGTCATGCGCCGCGACCAGTCCATCCCGCGCGAAGTGTTCAACATCGGCGACCGGATCCGCACCTACATCTACGACGTCCGGCCCGAGGCCAAGGGCCCGCAGGTCATGCTGTCGCGCGCCCACCCCGGCTTCATGGCCAAGCTGTTCGCCCAGGAAGTGCCGGAAGTCTATGACGGCGTGATCGAGATCCGCGCCGCCGCCCGTGACTCGGGCTCGCGCGCCAAGATGGCCGTCCTGTCGAACGACAGCTCGATCGACCCCGTCGGCGCCTGCGTCGGCATGCGCGGCTCGCGCGTTCAGGCGGTCGTCGCCGAACTGCAGGGCGAGAAGATCGACATCATCCAGTGGAACCCGGACGAGCCGACCTTCATCGTCAACGCCCTGGCCCCGGCCGAAGTCTCCAAGGTCGTGCTCGACGAAGAAGCCGGCCGCGTGGAAGTGGTCGTGCCCGACGAACAGCTGTCGCTGGCCATCGGCCGTCGCGGCCAGAACGTGCGCCTGGCCAGCCAGCTGACCGGCTGGCAGATCGACATCATCACCGAGTCCCAGGACTCCGAGCGTCGCCAGCGCGAGTTCAGCGAGCGCACCGGCCTGTTCCAGGAAGCCCTGGACGTGGACGAAGTCATCGCCCAGCTGCTGGTCACCGAAGGCTTCGCCACGATCGAAGACCTGGCCTATGTCGATCCGTATGAAGTCTCGGAGATCGAAGGCTTCGACGAGGAGACCGCCGAGGAACTGCAAGCTCGCGCCCGCGACTTCCTGGACCGCAAGGCCGCCGAGCTGGACGCCAAGCGCGTCGAACTGGGCGTCGAGGACGGCGTGCTGCAGGTGCCGGGCGTGACCCTGGCCATGGCCGTCGCCCTGGGCGAAGGCGGGGTCAAGACCGTCGAGGACCTGGCCGACCTGGCCACCGACGAGATCCGCGGCGGCTACGAAGTGAAGAACGGCGAACGGGTCAAGGTCCCTGGCGTGCTGGAAAGCTTCAACCTGGCCCAGGAAGACGCCGAAATGCTGATCCTGCAGGCCCGTGTGGCCGCCGGCTGGATCGACGCCTCGGAACTGCCGCAGCCCGCGCCGGAAGAGGAAGAGGAAGAATTCGCCGACGGCGAATACGACCCGGACCAGGTGTTCGGCGACGCGCCGGCTGAAACCGAAGTCGACGTCGACGGTTCAGACGCAACTGCCGACGATGCGGAGGTCCTCGCCGAGGACTCTTCCGAACCGTCGAACGCGTGATGGGAGACCTGGCCACATATGAGCTTGCGCGACGCAACGATTGATCGGGAACGCCGGGACCTCGTCTCTCACGAGGTCATGGACGAATCTCGCCTGATCCGTTTCGTCGCCGGGCCCGATGGCCAGGTGGTTCCCGACCTGGGCAGGAAACTGCCCGGCCGCGGCCTGTGGGTCGAAGCCAGCCGCACGTCGATCGAGACGGCGGTCAAGAAGAACGGCTTCACCCGCGCCGCCAAGATGAAGCTGACCGCCCCGGCCGACCTGGCCGATATCGTCGAACGGCTGCTGTTCCGGCGCTGTCTCGACCAGCTGGGTCTTGCCCGGCGCGAAGGCGTGCTTATCTCTGGCTTCGAAAAGTCCGCCGCCAATCTGCGGGCCGGCAAGGTCGCCTGGGTGATCGAGGCCGCCGACGGCTCGGCCGACGGGCGTGGCAAAATCCTCGCCCTGGCCCGCCATCAGACCGCGAAAGTCTGCGGCGCGTTCACTGTGGACGATTTGAGTTTGGCCCTTGGGCTGGAAAATGCGATACACGCCGTCCTGCTTGCGGGCGGAAGGGCCGAGCGTTGGACCATGGAGGTCGAACGACTGGCTGGATTTCGGCCGCTTCGCCCCGCTCACTGGGATATTCCCAGGGACGGGGACGGATCGGCGGGAGCAACCCCGACTGACCTTGATAAAGGTGGGGCGAGCTGAGGATTTTGGCGGCCGAGGGCCTGTCTCCAAGGGCGGAGACGGGCTCACGGTCGTTCATGTGCATTGAGACGACGGCGGGATTTTCCGCCCCTAGTAAAGCGACCGGATGAGCGACGAAAACGACAAGACCAACCAAGGCCAGGGTTCGGGCCAAGGTGCGAGCCAGGGCAATCAGGGCGGCACGCCGTCCCAGACGGGGCCGCGCGCCCCGCTGAGCCTGAAGCCGCGCGTTGTGGGATCGGTCCCGACCGGGACCGTCAAGCAGAGCTTCAGCCACGGGCGGTCCAAGACGGTGGTGGTCGAGACCAAGCGTCGACCCGGCGCCGGCGGGCCGTAACGCCCGCAGGGCTTCGACGTGGCGCGTCCGCAGCAGTCGTCGTCGCAGAACCGTCCGCAGGGTCAGCGCACGTCGCAACCCGTCGGCGGCGCCCTGTCGCCTGAGGAGCAGGAAGCCCGTCGTCGCGCCATCGCCGTCGCGACCCAGGCCAACGCCGAGCGTGAACGCGCCGCCGTCGCCGAGAAGGCCGCGCGTGAAGCCGCCGAACGCGAACGCGCCGCCGCCACGGAACGCGCCGCCCAGGCGGCGCGCGACGAGGCCGCCGCCGCTCAGGCCGCCGCCGAAGCCGCCCGCGCCCAGGCCGCCAAGCTGACGGCCGCCGCGCCTCAGC
>NZ_JMQR01000190.1:0-4256 GCF_000698025.1 Brevundimonas sp. EAKA
CGCGCGGGGCGTCAAACCTTCGTCGAAACGGTATTTCTAGATCAAACCCCGGGCGAAGGCCCGGCGCCCCGCCCAGCCCTTCATAACTTCGCAGCGAAAGCGCGTCGGCGCCTCCGCTCGCCCGCGTCACGGCGCGCAAAGAAAACCCCGGAATCAACACTGCCTTAACCGTAAGGATTCACCATGCCCGTCTCACTGTTCCGAGGCCGCGTTGCATGTCCGATCTGAAGCTCCCCACCCTGGATAAGCCCACCCTGGCTAAGGACGTCATTCACCGTGGCGATTGCATCGCCGTGCTGAAAAGCCTGCCCGACGCCTCGGTCGACATGGTCTTCGCCGACCCGCCCTATAATCTCCAGCTGGGCGGCGACCTGCTGCGTCCCGACAATTCCAAGGTCGACGCCGTCGATGACGACTGGGACAAGTTCGACAGTTTCGCCGAATACGACACCTTCACCCGCGCCTGGCTGACCGAATGCCGCCGCGTGCTGAAGCCCGAGGGTTCGATCTGGGTCATCGGCTCCTATCACAACGTCTTCCGTCTCGGCGCGGCCATCCAGGACCTGGGCTTCTGGGTGCTGAACGACATCATCTGGCGCAAGTCCAACCCGATGCCGAACTTCAAGGGCACCCGGTTCACCAACGCCCACGAGACCCTGATCTGGGCCGCCCGCTCGCGCGAGCAGAAGCGCTACACCTTCAACTACGACGCCCTGAAGGCCTTCAACGAAGACACCCAGATGCGGTCCGACTGGACCTTCGCCCTGTGCACCGGCGAAGAGCGGATCAAGGACGCCGACGGCAAGAAGGCCCATCCGACCCAGAAGCCCGAGGCCCTGCTGCACCGCGTCCTGCTGTCGGCCACCCGCCCCGGCGACGTCGTGCTGGATCCCTTCTTCGGCACCGGCACCACCGGCGCCGCCGCCAAACGCCTGGGCCGCCACTACATCGGCATCGAGCGTGACGAGACCTACGCCGAGGTCGCCGAAACCCGCATCGCCTCGGTCATTCCCGCCAATCCCGAAGACCTGATGGTCATGGGCTCCAAGCGCGCCGAGCCCAAGGTGCCCTTCGGCGCCCTGGTCGAGGCCGGCCTGTTGCATCCCGGCGACCGCCTCTACTGCCCCAAGGGCGAGCGCGAGGCCCGCGTCCGCGCCGACGGCTCCCTGGTGTCCGGCTCCCTGACCGGCTCGATCCACAAGCTGGGCGCCCTGTTCGAGAACGCCCCCGCCTGCAACGGCTGGACCTACTGGCGCTTCAAGACCGACCAGGGCCTGAAATCCATCGACGCCCTCCGCGCCGAGGTCCGCGCCGGGATGCAATAGGCGGTGGCCTCAGATCAGGGCTGGTTCGCCGGCCCGATCCAGCGCCTTGGCGAAGACGGTGGGCAAGGCGACCCGCGCCGCGTCCAGCCCCAGCCACTGATAGTCGCCGGCCGGCCTGACATGGGCGACCCGCACCGTCAGGGTCAGGCTGAAATGGGTGAAGACATGCTCGACCGCCCCCGCCTCGCGCCAGTCGGCCGCGACCGGCGGCGTCGGATCGGGCGCGGCGCTCCAATCGCTGGTGGGCAGCCCCAGCATCCCGCCCAGCAACCCCTTGTCCGGCCGCCGCTCCAGCGCCACCTGTCCGTCGGGATCGATCATGACGAAGGCCACCCCCCGACGATGTGGACGCTCCGCCTTCTTGAGTTTTACCGGAAACCGCTCCGGCGCTCCGCTCGCCAGTCCCAGACACTGGTCCGCCGCCGGACACTGGCCGCACAGCGGCGAGTTGGGCCGACACACCGTCGCCCCCAGATCCATCAGCGCCTGAGCCCAATCGCCCGGCCGCTCGTCCGTCACGAACAGCCCCGCCAACCGCCTCAACTCGGGCCCCGCCGCCGGAACCGGGGTCTCGACCGCGAACAGCCGCGCCATGACCCGCTCGACATTGCCGTCCACCACATTGGCCGGGCGATCAAAGGCGATGGCCGCCACGGCCGCGGCCGTATAGGCGCCCACCCCCGGCAGGGCCAGCAAGCCCGCCTCCGTATCCGGAAACACGCCCCCATGCTCGCCCGCCACCGCCCGGGCGCAGGCCAGCAGATTGCGAGCCCGGGCGTAGTAGCCCAGCCCCGCCCAGGCGGCCATCACCTCGCCGTCCTCGGCCCCCGCCAGGTCCGACACCGTCGGCCAGCGGGCGGTGAAGCTCTGGAAATACGGCGTCGCATGCGGCGTCGTGGTCTGCTGCAGCATCACCTCCGACAGCCAGACCCGATAGGGATCGGTCCGCGCCTCCGCCCCCGGCGGCGCGCGCCACGCCAGACTGCGCGCATGCCGGTCGTACCAGGCCAGCAATTCGGAACGGATCAGAGAGACGTCGAGCATGAGATGGCGCTATATAGGCCCATGCGCCGCCCGCTGCCCACAGACGCCGAGGTCCGCGAGATCCTGTCGCGCCGCCGCACCCGCCCGGCGCCGCGCCCGGCCCCGCGCGCCGGCAAGGCCCTGACGCCGCTGATCAAGAAACTGGACGAGAAGTTCGGCCGCGGCGCCGGCGCGCTGGAGCCCCGCTGGCGCGAGATCGTCGGCGACCGCCTGGCCCGCGTCACCCGCCCCCAGAAACTGACCAAGGGCAAGGCCGGCCAGCCCGGCGTGCTCGAGCTGCGCGTCGCCGGCGCCGCAGCCCTTCTGGTCCAGCATCAGTCCGAAGACATCCTGGCCCGCGTGAACCTGTTCCTCGGCGCCGGTTCGGTCGATCGCCTCCGCATCGCCCAGGGCCCGATCAAACCCCTGACCGAGGCCGCCGCCCGCCCCAAGCGCGCCGCCAAGCCCCCGCCTCTGGCCGCCGAGGCCGAGGCCGATCTGGCCGCCTCCATCGCCGACGTTCCCGACGAACTGCGCGCCGCCCTGGCCCGCCTTGGCCGCGCCACCCTGTCACGCTCGAACGACCGCGATTGACAAATCTTCGCCGCACCTGTTCTCGAATGATCAAGGTTGCGCTGTTCCCCGGGAATCGCGCGATCATCCGGCAACGCTCCGACCAAGGAAGTCCAATGGCCAATTTCGAAACCCGTTTCGCCCGCATGAGCCGCCGTGCGGCCATCACCGGCGCCGCCATGGCGACCATGGCCCTGGCCGCCTGCGGCGCCGGCGGCTCCAAGGGCGCGGCCGAGGGCGACATGGGCCTGGGCGCGGCGGAAGGCGCCAAGGTCACCGTGGTCGAATACGCCTCGGTCACCTGCCCCCACTGCGCCGTGTGGCAGGCCAAGACCTGGCCGGCGTTCAAGGCCAAGTACGTCGACACCAACAAGGTCCGCTACATCTTCCGCGAGCTGCCGACCCCGCCGGTCGACGCCGCCACCGCCGGCTTCCTGGTCGCCCGCTGCGCCGGTCCGGACAAGTATTTCGACGTCATCCACCAGTTGATGGCCACCCAGCAGGAGATGCTGACCTCCTCGCCGCGCGACTGGCTGCTGCGCACGGCCCAGGCCGCCGGCCTGTCCGAGCAGCAGTTCAACGACTGCGTCACCGACAAGGAGGCCGTCGCCGCCATGGAGAAGCGCGTCCAGTTCGCCCAGGCCCAGGGCGTGACCGGCACCCCGGCCTTCTACGTCAACGACACCCAGGTCATCACCCCCGGCGGCGAAGGCGCAAGCCTGGCCGACCTGTCGACGGCCATCGACGCCGAACTGGCGAAATAAGCCATGATCCGGCGCGCCGTCCTCACCCTCGCCCTCCTGACCGCCACACTGGCGGGGCCGGCCTTTGCCGTCGAGCCCCCTCCGCCCGTGACGGCCCAGGATCATGTCCTGGGCCGGGCCGACGCGCCGGTGACGGTGATCGAATACGCCAGCTTCACCTGCTCGCACTGCGCCGACTTCCACAACGACGTTCTGCCGGCCTTCAAGGCCCGCTATATCGACACGGGCAAGGTCCGGCTGGTCCATCGCAACCTGCCGACCGCCCCGGCCAATGTCGCCGCCGCCGCCGCGGCCGTGGCCATCTGCGCCGCGCCCGGCCGCTATTTCGACGTGGCCGAGGTCTTCATGCGCGACCAGGCTGAGCTCCGCACCACCGGCGCCAAGCCCTGGTTCGACGCCGGCCTGGCCGCCAGCGGCAAGACGCGCGAACAGATCGAGACCTGCCTCGGCGATCCCGCGACCGGCGTCGCGCTCCAGGCCCAGATCGAAGGCGCGCAGGAAGCCGGCGTGGCGGGCACGCCCAGCTTCTTCGTCAATGGCAAGCCCGTCGCCGACCACTCGTTGGAGGCCC
>NZ_JMQR01000191.1:0-4197 GCF_000698025.1 Brevundimonas sp. EAKA
GCCCCACATAGCCGCACACCGCCCGCCTCTGGCCGATCTCGGAATAGCGCAATTCGGCCCCCGCCCCCAGCTGCTGGCGGATCTGGCGTTCAGCCCGGTGGATCGGCGATTCCGGCTGCGCGACCCGCGTCCCGTGCGTCATGGCCCACACGCCCACGGCGGCGGCGATCAGGGCGACCGCCGCGGCAACAACAAACCAGGTCTCGTGGTTCTGGATTCGGCGTCGCATCATCCGGCCGGGGCGTCGTCCTCAATGAAATCCAGCGGCGTATTCGCCGCCGGCAGGCAGGTGCGATCCACCGGCGCGGACGGATCGCGCAGGAAGTCGCGCGCCATGCGGCGGGTGCAGGCGCTGGCGTTGATCACGCCATGGGTCGCATTGGTGACGATCACCACCTGGCTTTTCGCATAGCCCTGGGCCGCCGCCTGGGTCAGGGCCGGCGGGCAGCCCGGATCGATCTCGGCGGCGACGAACAGGGTCGGGATGTCGGTCTTGACCGGCAGGTTCTCCACCGGATCGGCCGCCCCCACGTCCACGGCCGCGCAGACGTCGAACAGGCGCGACAGCGACGGGACCAGCACCTGCGCCACGGGGTCTCCAGCCGCGCCCGCCGCCAGCCGCGCCCTGGATTCGAACGGCAGCTCCTCCTTGCACAGGTGGGCCATGTGCTGGCCTTCGAAATAATAGGTGCGGTCCTCGGCGATCTCGGCCACCGGCGTCAGGTCGCCGGCGATGATCTTCTCCAGATCGGCGGGCAGACGCCGCACGCCCCGGCCGCTGTAGGTCGTGTCCATCAGGAAGGCCGACAGGTCGTCGATCGTAAAGGTCTGGCCGTCCTCGCCCGTCACCGGTCCCGCCAGCCAACGCCGCGCCTCGGCCTCGAACCGCGCCTGAAGGTCCGGATGCCGCGCGGCGCAGTCGGCCTGGGCGGCGCACTTGGCCAGGACCAGCCGCACCGCCGTCGAAACCTGTTCCGGCGTCCCCACGGCCCAGTTGCCTTCGGGCGGCCAGTGGCTGTCCATCACCGCAGCGCGCACGATCTGGGGCTGGTGGGTGATGACGGCGGCCTCGATGCGCGGCCCATAGGAGCCGCCCCACAGGTCGATCTTCGTCAGCCCCAGCGCCTGGGTCATGTCGCGCACGTCGTCGGCGATGGCGGCGGCGTTGTACCAGCGCAGATCCACGCCTTGCGCCTGATAGGATTTCAGACAGGCGATCAGCCCGTCGCGATCCGCATCGGACGGCGGCCCCGCGTCGGTCAGTTCGACGCCGGGACAGTCCATAGACGGATCGCTCTCGCCGCCCCCGCGCTGGTCGAATAGGATCACGTCCTGATCGACCGCCATCAGGTCCGGACGCCGCGACAGGGCGCGCAGGATGTTTCCCGCCCCCGACGTCAGCGCCCCGCCGGGTCCGCCGTGGAACATCACCATGGGCGGCAGGGCCTGGCCCGAGGCGTCCTTGTAGGGCGTGCTGGCCTTGAGGATCACCACCGCCACCCCGATACGCCGGTCGGTCGAGCCGTCGCGCGCCTCGTCCACCGTCAGGGTCCCGCACCGCACCTCGCGCACGCCGGTGGGCCAGTCGGTCGGACAGGGGGCATCCGTGAACACGGGCGCCGCAGCCTTTGCAGGCGGGGCCAGGACCGTCAGGCCGGAGACGGCCGCCAGGACAGCCAGGGTGCGCAGGATCATGTGACGGCTCCGGTTCGCCGACAGCAAACCTCCGCCCGCCCCGCTTGGCAACCGCCTATTGGAGATCGGCGGCGATCAGGCCCCGATCAGGCGGCCCGCTTCTTGCGCGCCGCTTCCGTCAGCGCATCGGCCATCCGCTCGCGCCAATCCTCGCCCTCTTCGGCGAAAGCCTGAATGGTTGCGGCGGGCAGCCTCAACCCCACCTCACTCAGCCCGGTCAGGCGGGCATAGGTTTCCGGAGACAACACCTCACGCGCCGGACGCATACGCGCGATGTCGGCGTCGGTCAGCTCGGGGTTGTCGTCATCGACAGGATCAAACGGTGCGGAGTTCGTCATACTTTCTGACCTCGCGGGGATTGGCCCGCCTGAGACTGATCATCCAGATCACATCGTCTCGTTCGGTATAGACGGCGACGTGAACCCGACCCTTGATCGGCAGATAAGCATACCACCGAAACTCGCCGTAGTCCCAACGGTCGTCCAGGGCGATGAAGGCGGCGGTCCAGTCTCCCTGCTCGACGGCGGCCAGAGACAGCCCATGCTTCTCCTGATTGCTCGCATCCTTGCCCGGATCGAACGCGAACTTCATTCAAACAGGTCGCCCGGGACCGGCCCGGCGGCGGGCGGCGGCGGCGCGTTCAGGCCCAGGTGTGCGTAGGCCTTGGCGCAGGCCATGCGGCCGCGCGGGGTGCGCATGATGAAGCCCTGTTGCAGCAGATAGGGTTCGATCACGTCCTCGACCGCGTCGCGCGCCTCGGCGATGGCGGCGGCCAGAGTGTCCATGCCCACCGGCCCGCCGCCGTAGTTTTCGATCAGGGCCTTCAGGAAACGCCGGTCCAGGCTGTCCAGCCCGGCCTCGTCCACCTCCAGCCGGGCCAGGGCTTTCGCCGCGACCAGTTTCGAGATGGTCTCGGCGCCGTCCGCCGAGGCGAAGTCGCGCACACGGCGCAGCAGCCGCCCGGCGATCCGCGGCGTGCCCCGCGCCCGCGACGCGATCTCGCGCGCACCGGCCTCGTCGATGGCCGCGCCCATCTTGCGCGCCGTGCCCCGCACCACGGCCGTCAGCTCGTCGGGGCTGTAGAATTCCAGCCGCAACGGAATGCCGAACCGGTCCCGCAGCGGCGTGGCCAGCAGGCCCGCCCGGGTCGTGGCCCCCACCAGGGTGAAGGGCGCCAGGTCGATCCGCACCGACCGCGCCGACGGCCCCTCGCCGATGATCAGGTCCAGCACATGGTCCTCCATGGCCGGATACAGGATCTCCTCGACGTTCGGGCTGAGCCGGTGGATCTCGTCGATGAACAACACATCGCGCGGCTCCAGGTTGGTCAGGATCGCCGCCAGATCCCCCGCCTTGGCCAGGATCGGGCCGGATGTGGCCCGGAACCCCACCCCCAGCTCGCGCGCCACGATCTGCGCCAAAGTCGTCTTGCCCAGTCCCGGCGGTCCGAACAGCAGCACATGGTCCAGCGCTTCTGACCGGCCGCGCGCGGCGTCGATGAAGACCTTCAGATTGCCCTTGGCCTGTGACTGGCCGACGAACTCGGACAGGGTCTGGGGCCGCAGGGCGCGGTCGAAGGCTTCGCCCGTTTCGGCTTCTGGAGAGATGATGCGGGTCATGGTTGATCGCAGTGGCGAGTGGGGGCCGAGTGACGAGTGACGAGTGGCGAGTGGCGAGGAGTGAGAAGTGCTAGTGAGCAAGAAGTGAGCGACGACCGGTCCAGGTTCACACAGGATCGCTCACCCCTGCGCTCACTATTCACTCGCCACTCGCCACTCGTCACTCGCCACTCAGCCCCCACCTCCCACTCGGCAGCCACTCGCCACTCCAAAATCACCGCCCCAACTCCTGCAGGGCCGCCCGGATCACCGCCGGCAGTTCCGCCTCGTCGCCCAGCCGGATCAGGGCCTGATCCACCGCCCGGCGCGCATTGACCTCGGCCACGCCCAGGCCCAGCAGGGCCGAGACCGCCTCGCCGGTCAGGGACGGCGGGGGCGGCGCGATCTCGACATGAACGCCCGGCGCCGTGGGCGCGAAGCTGACATCCCCCAGCGGCTTGCCCTTCAGCTCGGTGACGATCCGCAGCGCCAGCTTGGGGCCCACGCCATTGGCCCGCGCCACCGCCGCCTTATCCTCGCGCGCCACGGCCCCCGCCAGTTCGCCCGGCGGCAACACGTCCAGCACCGCCAGCGCCGCCTTCGGCCCCACGCCCTGGATGGCCAGCAGGGTGGTGAAGGCCCGCCGCTCGTCGCGCGTCAGAAATCCGTACAGGCGCGGCCCCGCGTCCTCGCTCCACTGCGAATGGACATGGACCGTGGCCTCGTCGCCCGGCGCCGGCAGCCGGCCCAGGGTCCGCGCCCCGCACGACACGACATAGCCCACCCCGGCGCAGTCGATCAGGCAGTCCGCCTCCCCGACCTCGGCCAGCACGCCTCTCAGACGCCCGATCATGACCAATCCTCCCCCGTTGGGGGAGGGGGACCGCCCGAAGGGTGGTGGAGG
>NZ_JMQR01000192.1:0-3984 GCF_000698025.1 Brevundimonas sp. EAKA
AACGGTTTCCCAATGCGTTTGATTAGACACCGCCGCCCTCCTGAGCCTTGCTTGTGAAGCTAGGGAACGCGTCCTCGACATTCAAACGCGCGTGCATAACTCACGGCCGTAGCTTGACGTGGTCTCCGCGGGCCGATGGGCCATAACTCAGAGCCCCGAACCGAGGACCGTGATCGCCGTCAGGACGAGATCGCGCGGTGGCCACACAGCTTGCCGAACACGGCTTCTACGACATGGGCGCCTTGTCGCCGGATGAACTGCGGGTGCCGCAAGCCAAACCGCGAAGCGGGATTGTCAGGCTTAACTGAACGTCTGCCGGCCAATCAGGCTGAGCCGGCCTCAAGGGCCGCGCCCTGGTTAAGCAGGTTCGCCATCGCGACGACGACCTGCGCCACCGCGAAGGGCTTGGCGATCATTACGCTTTGAGGCACGCCCTGGGCGCTCCAGTCGTGGCCGTCCTTGCCGCTGACATAGATCACCGGGATCGTCGGGTTCAGCTCCCGTGCCTTTCGCGCCACCCCCCAGCCGTCGAGACCCGGTCCCAGATTTACATCAGTGATGAGGCCGACGATCTCGGGGCGCTCCCGCAGAACTTCCAACCCTTCCTCGCCCGACGCCACGGCCACCACGCGGAATCCGGCGTCGTCCAATCCCGTCTCCAGGACCGTATGGAGCAGAAGCTCGTCCTCCACATACAGAAGCGTGGCGGTGATCAGCTGCGGCAGCATCAGGGCTCCAGATCGGAAGGCCCGGTCGGTCACGGCCGGATCAACGGGACGTTTAAGCCGCGCGTATCCAGACCGTTCCCGGTCCTACGAAGATTGGTACGTTTTCGGACAATGGCGTGGCAATGGCGCCACGGAACGACACCCTATCGGACAAGGATCGCGAGACGCGAGGGACGTAGCCAATTGCGAAGATAAGTCAGCAGCAGTCAGGCGTCCGATATCCACAGTCTCCGTGGGATCCGGTTCAGGGTCATCGCATATCCCGGCCGTCTCTCTCCGGTCGACGTCTTGGGCTCGCAGCCGTTTACCGGGGCAGGTCATTTCCCCGGATCAACAACCACGGAGAGATTCATGAAGACGCCGGTGACTGGAGGAACAGCGACGCCCCCTCGCGAAACGGAGGCCGAGCGGGCGGCAAGGCTCGCGAACGCTCACCGCGAAGCCACCGCAAGTATCCGCCGAATGAGACTGAAGGCCTATCGCCGGCGCGAGGAGACGGAACGCTATGATAGGCTCCTGGAAGCGGTCGCCGACTGGGAGCAAGCCGGGCGGCTGCGTGCGTTTCTGGGCGCGACCGAACTGCGGCTCGCTGACGGTGTCCCCGCGCCGCTCCACGCCACGGAATGGCTGGCATGGGCATGGGCGAAGGCGGAAGCGCTCGATCCGCTGGCCCCAACCGCCGAGCTCAGACGGTTCATGCGCGTCAAACGCCGCCGCAATGTTCCAGACCACGAGTTGCCGGAGTTCAGCATCTTCGATCTGCGTTAGGCTGACCGTCGGCTCGACGGCTGGCAAGATCGTCCAGGTGCGTGTCGCGCGTACCCAGCGATCCGGTCCGGATGTCGTCGATCAGGGCCAGCATTTCCCGAAGCCTGTCCGCGCCACCGAATGCTTGCGCGCGGCGACGAAGTCCTGGCGGTCTGCGAGGCCAAGCACGACTAGTTTCCGCCTTCCCGGCCACCACTCGCCCGCAAGAGGTCGCCGACCCTGCGGCCATTCAGGCGGCAGGCGGCGATGACCCGGTCGTAGACGATGACCCGGCCGCTGCGGCCACGCACCGCGACGCAGTTCAGAGTCCGGCCCCGCGTGAGCGTCGACAGCCGGTCGCGAGCGGCCCGACCGGTCGGGCTGTGCAGCTCCGGCGCATCGAAGTCGGAGAGCCGGACCTCGATCCAGGTCGACGGGTCACTGCCGGGACCGACGCAGAGACTGTCCCCGTCGCCGATGTAGCGGACCATGCCGGAGAAGTTCTGGCCCGCGCGATCGGGCAGCAGGCCCTCGCATGGATCGGCCTTCGCGGCCGCCGGGCACAGCAGAAGGGCGGCGGGGATCAGGAGCCATTTCATGCGCCCAGCCTGCCGTCGCTGGAGGGCGGCGACAACCCCGCCGGAGGGGAAAGGAAGGCCGGCGGCGGACGCTCCGTGGTGGAGCGGAAAAGGAGACCGCCATGACACCGGCCACCAATCCGGCCCCAGACCCCCGTCGTCGCAATGCGGCGCGTCCCGCCCCCTCGATCCCGATGCTCGCGTACGAATCCCTCGACGACCAGTCCCTGCTCGCCCTGGTGCTGAGCCGGTCCGGCGCCGATCCGGACCGGCTGGCGGGCAAGCTCCTCGCGCGCTTCGGCAGCCTGGGCGCGGTGGCGGCGGCGGACCTGTCGGAACTGACGCGGTCGAGTGACGCCGGGCTCGCCATTTTCGCCGACCTGAAGATCCTGCGCGAGCTGGCGGTGCGGCTGGCCCGGGTCGACGCCTGCCGCCGGCCGGCCATCGCCTCCTGGACCGCGCTGCAGACCTATGTCCGGACGGCCATGGCGCATCGGCCGAGAGAGCAGTTCCGGGTCCTCTATCTCGATCACCGAAACAATCTGCTCCGGGACGAATGGATCGCCGAGGGCACGGTGGATCACGCCCCGGTCTATCCCCGGGAGGTGGTGCGACGCGCGCTGGACCTGTCGGCCTCGGCGATGATCCTCGTCCACAACCATCCGTCGGGCGACCCCACCCCGTCACGGGCCGACATCGAAATGACCCGCAAGGTCGTCGACGCCGCCCGGGTCTTGGGTCTCGAGGTGCATGACCATCTGGTGATCGGCCGCGACGGCACGGCGAGCTTCAAAGCCCTCGGCCTGATCTGAGGCCGCCATGACCCTGCACGCCATCGTCGCCGCCCTAGGCGGCGACCTCTATCAAGGCGGCCTGCGCGCCAATGTGCCGGCGCCGGGCCATAGCGCGGGGGACCGGTCCGTCTCCTTGCTGGTCAGCGGGGACCGGCTCGTGATCCACAGCTTCGGGGCCGCCGACTGGCGGGCCGTGCGCGATCACCTGGCGGAACTGGGCCTGATCGGCGCCGATGGACGGGTTTTGCCCGTCGGGCGATCTCATCCCTCATCGTCAGCGATCCGCCCGGACCGTCAGACGCGCGTGTCGACCGCCCGGCGCCTGTGGGACGGCGCGATCGCGCTTGCCCGCGGGTCGCTGTCGCATCGCCATCTGATCGGGCGGTCCGTGGGTCTGGATCCGGCCGAGGTCTCCGATCTGCGTCACCATCCGGACGCACCGGTGTCGGTGTTCCGGACCGGCGGACCGACTCGACCGGCGCTGGTCGCCCGGATCACCGATGGAGAAGGGCGGCTCACGGCGGTGGAGCTCGTCTATCTCGAGGCGAACGGCCGCCGCGCGGACCGGCTTCGCGTGCCGCGCAAGACGGTGGGCGTCGTGCCCCCCGGTTCGGCGGTGCGGTTGTCGCCGCCGGGGCGGGACATGCTCGTCGGCGAGGGCGTGCTCACGGTCCTGTCCGCCATGGAGCGCTTCGGGCGGCCGGGCTGGGCCCTGATGTCGGCGCATAACCTCTCGGCCTGGTCTCCGCCGCCGGGCGTCGGGCGCCTTCTCATCGCGTCGGACCGCGGGGCGGTCGGGGAGCGCGCGGCCGGTCGCCTTCGGTCCCGGCTTCGAGGCCGGGGTCTCGCCGTGTCCGTCGCCTTGCCGCCGGAGCCGTTCGAGGACTGGAACGCGGCCGCGGCGACCGGGAGGAGGGAGGAAGGGCGCTGAGGCGCGCCGGTGCGGCGGGGATGGGCCCCCGCGGCCGGCGGGGGGGGTTCCCCACCCCCCCTCGTCCTCCCCCCCCCCCCCCCAAGGGGCGCCCGAGGGCGCCCGCCCCCCCCCCCTCCCGGACCCCACCCCCCCCCGGCGCCCCCCCCGCCCCCCCCCCGGGCTCGGGGGCCCCCCCCCAAAACCCCCCCCGGGGGGGGCCCCCC
>NZ_JMQR01000193.1:0-3903 GCF_000698025.1 Brevundimonas sp. EAKA
ACCTCCTCGGGCGACCCCGCGACCGGCCCCGCGCTCCAGGCCCGGACCGAAGGCGGGCCGGAAGCCTGCGTGGCGGGCGCGCCCGGCTTCTTCGCCAATGGCAAGCCCGCCGCCGACCACCCGCTGGAGGCCCAGTCGGCCGCCGTGGATCCCCTGCTGCCCCGGTAACCGCCAGGACCGATGCAGTTCCAGCGCCTCCGGCTCGTCGGCTTCAAGTCGTTCGTCGATCCGGCGGAAGTGCACATCGAATCCGGCCTGACCGGCGTCGTCGGCCCCAACGGCTGCGGCAAGTCCAACGTCCTTGAAAGCCTGCGCTGGGTCATGGGCGCCAACTCGGCCAAGGCCATGCGCGGTCAGGGCATGGACGACGTCATCTTCGCCGGCGCCGCCGGCCGCCCGCCGCGCAGTCACGCCGAAGTCAGCCTGACCATCGACAACGCCCAGCGCCGCGCCCCCCAGCCCTTCACCGACAGCCCGGTGCTGGAGGTGTCGCGCCGCATCGACCGGGGCCAGGGCTCGACCTACCGGATCAACGGCAAGGAGGTCCGCGCCCGCGACGTCCAGCTGCTGTTCGCCGACGCCTCGACCGGCGCCAATTCCCCCGCCCTGGTCCGCCAGGGCCAGATCTCGGAACTGATCGCCGCCAAACCCCAGAACCGCCGCCGCATCCTGGAAGAGGCGGGCGGCGTCGCCGGCCTGCACACCCGCCGCCACGAGGCCGAACTGCGGCTCAAGGCGGCCGAGACCAACCTCGAACGCCTTGACGACATCGGCCGCGAGCTGGAGACGGCGCTGAACCGGCTGAGGCGCGAAGCCCGCCAGGCCGAGAAGTACAAGAAGATCTCCGCCGAAATCCGCGCCCTTCAGTCGGCGCTCCTCTACGTCCGCTGGAACGACGCCAGACTGGCGGCCGAGACCGCCGCCGAGGAACTGCGCGCCGCCGACCGCGCGGTGGCGGAAACGACGACCGCCGCCGCCGCCGCCCAGACCGCCGCCCTCGCCGCCCAAGAGGCGCTGAAGCCGGCGCGGGAGGAGGACGCCGTCGCCTCCGCCCTGCTGCACCGAGCCAGCCTGGAGCGCGACCGGCTCGACATGGCCGAACAGGCCGCCCGCGCCGAGGTGGACCGTCTCAAGGCCGAGGCCGCCCGCATCGCCGCCGACGCCGAGCGCGAGACCAATATGGCCGCCGACGCCCGGCGCGAACTGGACCGGCTGGACCAGGAACTGACCCGGCTCCAGGCCGAGATCGCCGCCGCCCCCGAACGCGGCCCCGAACTCGACAAGGCCCTGGCCGCCGCCGAAGAGGCCCGCAAGGCCGCCGACGCCGAGGTCGAACGCCTGGCCGCCGCCCTCGCCGCCGTCGAGGCCCGCGCCAATGCCGAGGCCGCCCGCCGCCGAGACGCCGAGACCCGCCTCACCCGCGTCGCCGCCCAGCGGGATCAGGCGCAGCGCGAACGCGACGCCCTGGGCCCGCTGGAAACGCCCGAGCTGGAGTCCGCCCGTCAGGCGCTGGAGACGGCCCAGACCGAACTGTCCGCCGCCCGCGAAGCCGTCGAGGCCGCTGAGGCCAAACGCGGCGACCTCGCCCGCGCCGAGCAAGAGGCCCGCACCGCCGCCCGGGCCGCCGAGGACCGGTTGGGCCGGCTCCAGACCGAGGCGCGCGGCCTGGCCCAGCTGCTGGTCGGCGGCAAGCGCGACCATCCCCCCGCCCTCGACAAGGTCCGCGCCGACCGGGGCTACGAGGCCGCCCTGGCCGCCGCCCTGGGCGAAGACCTCGACGCGGCCCTGGACGCCCGCGCCGCCGCCTACTGGGGCGGGGCCGATCCCCACCCGCCGGTCTGGCCCGCGGGGGTGGAGCCCCTGTCCGACCACGTCCAGGCGCCCGAGCAGTTGGCCGCCCGCCTGGTTCTGTGCGGCGTCGCCCCTCGCGCCCAGGCGGCCTATCTCGCTCGCACCCTGCCCGTCGGCGCCCGTCTGGCCACGCCCGAGGGCGACCTCTATCGCTGGGACGGTTTCGTCAGCCGCGCCGAGGCGCCCCGCCCCGCCGCAGTCCGTCTGGCCCAGCGCACCCGCCTGGCCGAGCTGGAAACCGAGATCGACAAGGGCAAGCCGGCGCTCGAACAGGCCCAGGCCCAGCAGAAGGGGGCGGCCGAGGCCTTCCGCGCCGCCGAGGAGGCGGTGAAGACCGCCCGCCTCAAACCCTTCGCCCTCGACAAGGCCGTGACCGCCGCCCGCGACCGCGTCGAAAGCCTGACCCGCGACCAGACCCGCCGCGAGGCCCGCGCCCAGGCTCTGGATGAGGCCCTGGCGCGTCTGGCGGCCGAGGTGGCCGAGGCCGAAGCCGCTCTGGCCGCCGCACAGACGGTCGAGGCCCCGTCCGAGACCCTGTCCGGCCTGCGGGACGATCTGACCGCCGCCCGCGCCGCCGCCGACGCCGCCCGCATCGCCGCCCAGACCGCCCGGTCGGACCGGGACGCCGAGGCCCGCGACCGCCAGGGCCGCGAACAACGCCTCGGCGGCCTGACCCGCGCCCGCGACGGCTGGATCGCCCGGTCCAAGGACAGCGGCGCCCGGGTCGCCGCCCTGACCACGGACGCCGAGCGAACCTCCGCACAGCTGAAACAGGCCGAGGTCGCGCCCCAGGGTTTCGCGGAACAGCGCACCAGGCTGCTCGACACCCTGACCGCCGCCGAACAGCGCAAACAGGCCTCGTCCGACGCCATGGCCACGGCCGAGACTGCTGCAAGCGAGGCTGATCGCGCCGCCCGCGCCGCCGACGCCGCCGCCTCCCAGGCCCGCGAAGCCCGCGCCGGTCTCGCCGCCCGCGCCGAGGCCGCGGCCGAGAAGCTGACCGAGGCCGAGACCACCGTCCGCGAAACCGCCCAGATGTCGCCGGAAGACCTGGCCCGCAAGCTGACCGACGAGGCCGTAGCCCGCCCGCCCGACGCCGCCGGGGCCGAGAGCCTGCTGTACGGGCTGGAGCGCGAACGCGAGGCCCTGGGCGCCGTCAACCTGCGGGCCGAGGACGAGGCGACCGAATACGGCGACCGACTGAACAGCATGAAGTCGGAACGGATCGACCTGACCCAGGCCATCGCCAAGCTGCGCGACGGCATCGACGAACTGAACGCCGAGGGCCGCGAACGGCTGGTCGCCGCCTTCGACGTCATCAACGCCAATTTCAAGGCCCTGTTCGAGGCCCTGTTCGACGGCGGCCAGGCCGAGCTGAAACTGGTCGAGAGCGACGATCCGCTGGAGGCGGGCCTGGAGATCTACGCCTGCCCGCCCGGCAAGCGGCTGTCGGTCATGAGCCTGATGTCGGGCGGCGAACAGGCCCTGACGGCGGCCGCCCTGATCTTCGGCGTCTTCCTGGCCAACCCCGCCCCCGTCTGCGTGCTGGACGAGGTGGACGCCCCGCTGGACGACGCCAACGTCGACCGGTTCTGCAAGATGTTGCACGAGATGCGCTCGCGCACGGACACCCGCTTCATCGTCATCACCCACAACCCCGTCACCATGAGCCGCATGGACCGCCTGTACGGCGTCACCATGCCCGAGCGCGGCATGAGCCAGCTGGTCAGCGTGGACCTGCACCAGGCGGAGAAACTGGTCGCATGATCCCCCTGCTGCTGGCCTTCCTGCTGACTGGAGCAGATCCTGAACTGGTCCCGACCGGCGTCGGCCGTTTCGCCGTCTATGCCGATGTCGCCTCCATCGAACGCACGGGCGACGTGGCCCATATGCGCGAGCTTCAGGTCACGGAGGCCGGGTTCAAGGTCGGGGACGTGACCTATGTCGGCGGCTGGTCGCGCTGGGCCTTCGATTGCCGCGCCGGCACGGCGGACCGGCTCCGCTTCGCGGCCTTTAAAGCCGACAGAACCGAAGGGCCGGCGAAACCCCCAC
>NZ_JMQR01000194.1:0-3879 GCF_000698025.1 Brevundimonas sp. EAKA
CCCCCAGCCCGACCAGGCCCGCCCGCAACACCCCTCGCCCGTCGCCGGCGCCATAGCTGCGCCCCACCAGCACCGCCGTCGCCGACGACAGCCCCATGGGCAGCATGAAGACGATGGCCGAGACGTTCAGCACCACCGCCCAGGCCGCCGTCTCGGCGGCGCCGATCTGACCGGCGAAGAAGGTGAAGCCGGAAAAGGCCCCGACCTCGATGAAATAGGACGCGCCGGCGCCCAGCCCTACCTTGACCTGTTCACGCGCCGCCTTGGGGTCGCGTTCGGGCTTGTCGAAGATACCCAGCGCCCGCGCCTCGGGCAGGCGCAGGATATAGACCACCAGGAAGATCGCCAGCGCCGCCCGCGCCCCGAACGTCGCCCAGGCCGAGGCGAAGGCGCCGTCGAAGCCGATGCCCAGCAGGTCCGGCACCAGCACGATATTGAGCGCCAGATTGACCCCGTTGGCGATCCACATGGCCACCATGCCGGGCTTGGGCCGTCCCAGGGCCTCCAGGAAGAACTGGCCCGTCACCGAGATCAGATAGAAGGGCATGGACAGGGCGAAGACCACCAGGGCCGGCCCCGCCCCCTCGGCCAGTCCGTCCTCCAGCCCGATCTTGCCCAGGCCCCACGGCCCCACGGCGATCAGGGCGATCATCGACACCACCCCGATCTGCAGCGAATAGGTCATGCCCCGCCGCAGCACAGACCCGACCGCGTGCCGACGTCCCTCGCCCAGCATCCGCGCGGTCATCACCTGCACGCCCAGCATCAGGCCCACCGCCGTCGTCACCACGATCGAGGTCGGCGCCCAGGCCAGCGAATGGAAGGCCAGTTCCTTGCTGGAGAAATTCCCCACCACGATGGCGTCCGTCAGCCCCATGGTCATGATGCCGATCCGCGCCAGGATCACCGGCCATGCCAGGTGCAGCAGGTCGCGAAAGGCGGAACGGGTCTGGAAACTGAGCGCGATCATCGGAGCCGGCACAGGCCACGCCCGACCGCCCCGGTCAACACCCAAAAACCGTGTGGCTCTGGCCTACCAGGCGCCCAGTTCGCGAAGCTGGCGCACCAGTTCCTCCGGCGCCTCGCCCGCGTCGAGGTCGGTCAGATCGACCGGCGCGTCCTTGGGCTCGAAATAGCGCCAGCCCTGGAAAGGCCGGCGCGCCATTGGCGCCGTGCGAACGACCTTGGGCTCCAGCGTGATCTCGCACCGGCTCTGCTTGCCCTCGCCCAGGGTGGCGATGTCGAGCACGCGCTGGCGGCAGACGATCACGCCCTTGACCACCCAGTACAGCGACCCGCCGTCCTCGATCTCGGGCGCGCGTTTCGGCGTCATCCGGGTATGGACCACCAGCGGCCCGCCCTTGGCCGCACGGGCCTCCAGCCAGTCGACGTCGGGAACCCCGACGCCCAGTTTGATCATGTGAAGCGGCATGGCGCCCACGTAGTCGCCCTTATCCGCCTTGGCCAGATTCTTTAACGACGAAGCCGGATCATGGCCCGCGCGCTACCGGACGCCACGGAACCAGTATGTACGGATTGATCACGCGCCTGACCGCATACCCGGGTCGCCGCGACGAACTCGCTCTGCTCCTGATGGACCCCGCCGTCAGGAAGCACGGCTGTCATTCCTATATCGTCGCGCACGATCTGGTCGACGCCGACGTCCTCTGGGTCACGGAGGTCTGGGCCGATCAGCCGACCCATCTGTCCTGGAGCGAGGATCTGCGTCAAAGCGGCGCCTGGCGCCCCATCTACGGCCTGATGGCCAAGATGGACGACTCGATCCAGACGCGGCCTCTCGGCGGCATCGGGCTTTAGTCCGCCGCCTTCACCACCGCCAGAACCGCCGCCTCGACCACCTGATCGCCCACAGCCGCCACATGCTCGACGACCCCGTCGAAGGGCGCCGTCAGGGCATGCTCCATCTTCATCGCCTCCAGCACCACGACGGGCTGGCCCTTGGCGACGACGTCACCCGCCTTCGCGGGTACGGCGACGATCTTGCCGGGCATGGGGGCGCGAAGGGCGCCGTCGGAGACCGCTCCGGCGCCTGAGCCCACGGCGGCGCGATGCGGAGTCACCCGGCGCGCCTCGCCGTCCACGAACAGGACGAAGCCGTCATCGATCACCTGATAGCCGAACAGCGCCTCCCCGGCCTGCACCTGGTCGAATCCGATCTGGGCCGTCCTTCCCTCGGCGCCGCGCCATCCCGCCTCGACCGGGGTCACGGCCCCAGACACGCCCCGGCCGTCCACATGCGCCCAGACCATCGTCTGAGCGGGCGCGTTCAGACGAACCCCATACGACAGGCCCGGCTGGCCGCCCCAGGGGCTGAACCGGTCAGACCCGGCCGCCTCTCCATCGCTCGCCGCCTCCGCGATCAGGGTCAGGGCCGCCAGCGTCGCCTCGGCGGTCTCGACCGGCTGCAGCGCCGCCTCCTCCGCCGCGATGAACCCCGTATCCACATCCCCCGTCACGAAGCGCGGATGGTCCAAACAGCGTTTCAGGAAGCCCGCATTGGTCTTGACCGGCCAGACCTCGACCTCGCCCGCCGCCTCGGCCAGCCGCGCCGCCGCCGCCTCGCGCGTGTCCTCATGCACGATCAGCTTGGCGATCATCGGATCGTAGAACTGGCTGACCTCGCCGCCCTGTTCCACGCCGGTATCGACGCGAATTCCGTCCGGCATGACGAAATGCTCCAGCCGCCCGATCGACGGCAGGAAACCGTTCGCCGGATCCTCGGCATAGAGGCGCGCCTCCATGGCCCAGCCGTTCAGCTTGATCTGATCCTGCTTCAGCGGCAGGGGCTCGCCCGCCGCCACGCGGAACTGCCATTCGACCAGATCGACGCCGGTCACGCTTTCCGTCACCGGATGCTCGACCTGCAGCCGGGTGTTCATCTCCATGAACCAGATCCCGTCCGCCTTCAGCCCGTCCGAGGCGTCGGCGATGAATTCGATGGTCCCGGCCCCGACATAGTTGACCGCCTTGGCCGCCTTGATCGCCGCGCCCGTCACGGCGGCCCGCACGGCCTCGCTCATGCCCGGCGCCGGCGCCTCTTCGATCACCTTCTGGTGGCGGCGTTGCAGCGAACAGTCCCGCTCGAACAGATGAACCACATCCCCGTGCCGATCCCCGAACACCTGCACCTCGATATGGCGCGGGCGGGTGATGTAGCGTTCGATCAGCACCCGGTCGTCGCCGAAGGCCGCGGCCCCCTCGCGCTTGGCGCTGGCCAGACCAGCGGCGAAATCGGCCGGATCATCGACCCGTTTCATCCCCTTGCCGCCGCCGCCCGCGACCGCCTTGATCAGCACCGGATAGCCGATCCGCGCCGCCTCGGCCGTCAGGGTCGCTTCCGACTGGTCCGCGCCCAGATAGCCCGGCGTCACCGGCACCCCGGCCTGGATCATCAGCTCCTTGGCCGCATCCTTCAGCCCCATGGCCCGGATCGAGGCCGGGTCCGGCCCGACCCAGATCAGACCCGCCGCCGCAACAGCTTCCGCAAAGTCCGCGTTTTCGCTCAGGAATCCGTAACCGGGATGGATCGCCTCCGCCCCCGTCGCCTTGGCCGCCGCCAGCACCTTGGCGCCGTCCAGATAGCTCTCGCGCGCCGCCGCCGGCCCGATCCGCACCGCCTCGTCGGCCTCGCGCACATGCAGGGCCTGGGCGTCGGCCTCGGAATAGACGGCGATGGTGCGTAACCCCATCCGCTTGGCGGTGCGGAAGACACGACAGGCGATTTCGCCGCGATTGGCGACCAGGACGGACTTGAACATGACGCGTTCTTAGCCGGATCGTCCACGCCTGCACAGCCGTTCTCCCTCCCCTTCATGGGGAGGGACGGCGGAGCGCAGCGGAGCCAGGGTGGGGCGGTCA
>NZ_JMQR01000195.1:0-3860 GCF_000698025.1 Brevundimonas sp. EAKA
TCCCCCAAGGGGGGAGGATTTCGGTGTTCGCATTCCTCCCCCCTTGGGGGAGGTGGCGCGGCGCAGAGCGCCGTGACGGAGGGGGCGCTTCTGACGATGATGATGACCCTTGCTGGCTTCTGACACCGAGTCGTCCCCGCCTGGCGCTCGCTGACGCGATCGCCTGTCCTCCCCGTTCGCCTGCGCGAACGGGGGCGGTGAGCTTGGCGGTCAGGCGTGGTTTTCGGCCCCCCGGAACAGCAAGGAGCCGTCGCCGTAGGAGTAGAACCGGTAGCCGTCGGCGATGGCGTGGGCGTAGGCGGTCTTCATCGCAGCCCGGCCGGCGAAGGCGCTGACCAGCATGAAGAGGGTGGATTTGGGCAGGTGGAAATTGGTCATCAGCACGTCGACGGCGCGGAAGCGGTAACCGGGGGTGATGAAGATGGCGGTGTCGCCGTGGAAGGGGCGGATCTCGCCGGCCTCGGTCGCAGCGGATTCCAGCAGGCGCAGCGAGGTGGTGCCGACGCAGACGATGCGGCCGCCGGCGGCGTGGACGGCGTTCAGGGCGTCGGCGGTCTCGGGCGAGACCTCGCCCCATTCGCTGTGCATCCTGTGGTCGGCCAGGTCATCGGCCTTGACCGGCAGGAAGGTGCCTGCGCCGACATGCAGGGTGACGGCGTGGGTGGAGACGCCCCGGGCCCGGATCGCCTCGAGCAGGGCGGGGGTGAAATGCAGGCCCGCCGTGGGGGCGGCGACCGAGCCGTCGTGTTCGGCGAAGACGGTCTGATAGTCCGACCGGTCGCGGTCGTCCTCGGGCCGTTTGGCGGCGATATAGGGGGGCAGGGGCATGACCCCCACGTCGCGGATGGAGTCGTCCAGCGCCGGGCCGGACAGGTCGAACTTCAGGGTGATCAGGCCGTCTTCGCCCTTGTCGGCGACGGTGGCGTCGAGTCGGCCCAGGTCGCAGGCGGCGTCGGCTTCCTGTCCGAAGCGGATGCGGTCGCCCGGCTTGATGCGTTTGCCGGGCTTCATGAAGGCGGACCAGACGTCGGGGGCGTCGCGGTGGTGAAGGGTGGCCTCGACGGCGACCGTCAGGGTCTCTCCTTCGGGGCCGGGACGGGTGCGGACGCCCGACAGGCGGGCGGGGATGACGCGGGTGTCGTTGAACACCAGGGCGTCGCCGGGCCTCAGGAAGTCGGGCAGGTCGCGGATGACGCGGCCGTCCAGGGCGCCGTCCTTGACCACCAGCAGCCGGGCGGAATCGCGCGGATCGGCGGGCCGCAGGGCGATGCGGTCCTCGGGCAGGTCGAAGTCGAAATCGGCGGTCTTCATCGGCGGGGCAAAGGCCATGCCGGGCGCGGGGGGTCAAGTGCGGCGGCCGGTGAACCTCCGCGCGCCTGCGGGGTTGAGGTAGCATGAAAACCCTCGCCCTCCTTCCCTCCGTCCTCATCGGCGCCGTCGCCAGCGCCCGGTCCATGACGCCCATGGCGGCCCTTGCAGGGGCGCGGCTGGCGCACCGGGAGACGCCGGGGCGGCTGGTGCTGCTGGATCATCCGCTGTTCAAGTTCGGCGGTCTGGCCATGGGGGTGGGCGAACTGTTCGGCGACAAGATGAAGTCGGCGCCGGACCGGACGGTGTTCCTGGGCCTGCTGGCGCGGGTGATGAGCGCGGGGATCGCGGCTCGGCCCTGGCGCCGCGCGGGCGCGAGAAGCTGGGGGCTGTGCTGGCGGTCGGGACGGCGGTTCCGTTGGCCTATCTGACGCTGCGAGGACGCAAGACGGCGATGAAGCGGATCGGGCAGACGAAGAGCGGGCTGATCGAGGATGCGATCATCGTGGCGGCCGGGGCGGCGGTGGTGAGTTGGGCGGTGGGACGGCGATGACCCTGAACCCGTCACCCTCGGGCTTGTCCCGAGGACCCACGGCGGACACGGGCTGGAACGCGACCGCACTAACGACCTGCCAACCGTCATCGTTCGAATTTCGCGGACAGGTGGGCCCTCGGGACAAGCCCGAGGGTGACGGAGCGGGTGGAAGGATAGGCGGTTGACCCGGCGGTTTGCAGACTGCAAACCGCCGCCATGCTTCAGAACCTCGAAAATCTCGCCCGTGAGGCCAAGTCCTGGCCGTTCGAACAAGCCCGCAATCTGCTGGCCCATGTTCTGAAAAAGCGGCTGGGCGAAAGCGAGCGGGCCGAGGCGCGGGCGCTGATCGACGCAGGCAAGGCCGACGAGGCCCTGGCGAAGTTCGAGGCCCTGCGCCGGCCGGTGGTGCTGGAGACCGGATACGGGCCGTCGGGCCTGCCGCACATGGGCACCTTCGGCGAGGTGGCGCGGACCACCATGGTGCGCAACGCCTTCCGGGCGCTGACCGGCGACCACTGGGCCACGCGACTGATCGCCTTCAGCGACGACATGGACGGGTTGAGGAAGGTGCCGGAAGGCGTGCCAAACCCGGAGATGCTGCGCGAGGATCTGAACCTGTCGCTGACGCGGGTGCGCGATCCGTTCGGCACGCACGACAGTTTCGGGGCGCACAATAATGCGCGGCTGCGGGCGTTTCTGGACGGGTTCGGCTTCGACTACGAGTTCATGAGCTCGACCGAGACCTATAAGTCCGGCGTGTTCGACGCGACGCTGCTGACCCTGCTGGAGCGGTTCGACGCGGTCATGGCCATCATGCTGCCGACCCTGGGCGAAGAGCGGCGGGCGACCTATTCGCCCTTCCTGCCGGTCAGCCCGATCACGGGCCATGTGCTGCAGGTCCCGACGCTGGAGCGGAATGTCGACAAGGGCACCATCGTCTTCGACGATCCGGCCGGCGGACGCACCGAACTGCCGGTCACGGGCGGTCATGTGAAGCTGCAATGGAAGCCGGACTGGGCCATGCGCTGGGTCGCGCTGGACGTCGATTACGAGATGTCGGGCAAGGACCTGATCGAGAGCGTGCGCGAGAGCGGCAAGATCTGTCGCGCCCTGGGCGGCACGCCGCCGGAAGGGTTCAACTACGAGCTCTTCCTGGATATCGAGGGCAAGAAGATCTCCAAGTCCAAGGGCAACGGCCTGACGATGGACGAATGGCTGCGCTACGGCACGCCGGAGAGCCTGAGCTGGTACATGTTCCAGTCGCCGAAGTCGGCCAAGAGCCTGCACTTCAACGTCATTCCGCGCGCCATCGACGACTATCTGGCCTTCATCGAAAGCTACAAGACCCAGGAGCCGGCCAAGCGGATCGACAACGCCGTCTGGTCGATCCATGCCGGGAACCCGCCGACCCATACCTCGCCGGTGTCGTTCGCCCTGCTGCTGAACCTGGTGGGGGTGGCCAACGCCTCGACCAAGGACCAGCTGTGGGCCTATTTCGCCAAATATCTGCCCGAGGCGACGCCGCAGAACGAGCCGCTGCTGGACCAGCTGATGGACCGGGCGCTGAACTATTACGAGGACTTCGTGAAGCCCTCGAAGGCGTATCGCCTGCCGGACGACAAGGAGAAGGCGGCGCTGCTGGATCTGGCGGAACGGCTGAAGGCGTTGCCGGCGGACACCACGGACGGTGAGCTGATCCAGAACGAGGTCTTTGCGGTTGGTAAGGCGCATGAGGTCGAGCCGCTGCGGGCCTGGTTCGGGGCGCTGTACGAGGTGCTGCTGGGCGCCAGCCAGGGGCCGCGCTTCGGCTCGTTCGCGGCCATCTACGGCCTGCCGCAGACCATCGCCCTGATCGAGGCGGGGGCGAACGGGCGGCTGGCGGGCTAACCTGATCGGCCCTGGCGGGAGGCGGTCTCGGGGGGGGGGGGTGGCTCTTATACACAACTGACGATGGCGAGGACACACCAGGAGACAGGCCCGGGGGGGGCGGAAAAGTGTCAAAAAAAAACGAGAAGAG
>NZ_JMQR01000196.1:0-3796 GCF_000698025.1 Brevundimonas sp. EAKA
GGCCCGGCCCGCCGCCTCTCCCGCCCGCACCGTGGCCGCCCTGAAGACCGTCGGCCGCGGCGGCGCGGCCCTGGCGCCGGCGTCGGAGCCCGACGCGGACGGGTGGGAGTCCTTCTAGGCGTCTCCTTCGCCGGCCTTACAGAGGCCGGCGGAAGAACCGATCCCGGGATTGAGGCGCTTCTGGAGGGCCGACTGATCCGCCCTGGAGCCCCGCTGTCATGGCAAAACCCAACGAACGAACGCCGCCGAATCGGGGGTCGGCGGCGTTCGAGCTCTATGATGGTTACCAGTATCCGCCGGGGCAGGACCCGATGGCTTCCAAGGTGTAAAAGGGCGAAGTCGTGCCATTCACAGGCGAGGCGACGACATTCCCGTTCGAACACCGGTCCCTGTAGAAGCCCACCTGAGTGGTCAGGGTGGCATCACTGTAGAAGGTCCGGAAATACATGATTCCCGGCGCTTTCGCCGTCGCGGCGGCGGCGAATGCGGAAGCCCCGAGAACGGCTCCCAAGGCGACGAGACGGACGGTCGATTTCAGCTTCATCGTAAACCTCCAGGGGAGCCTATCTCCCACCTGGAGAGGACAGCTGACCCGAATGCGATGCAACCCACAATAATCTCCAATGCTCTTAACGTTTGCGTGAAAGGCGCGCCGCTCCGAGTGAGACGACTGCGGATCGGTGAAGGTCCAGGAGTGAGTTGCGTCGGTTGCTGGAGGCGCCCAGTGCAGCGGATGTTTGCGAAGATCCAGGATGTCGGCGGCGCCGGATCTGATCCTGGCGGACAGAAATCATCGTCGTCGCCCCCTTGCGGATCGATCTCCCCGCCTGTCTGTTACGCACCCTGAACGACCCGACCTTACCGGAGCCCCCATGTCCGACTTCAGCTACGACGCGTCCCGCCATCTGAAGAAGGGGCGGGGCAAGGTCTATGACTCGATCATCGACACCATCGGCGACACCCCCCTGGTGCGGCTGCCGCGCCTGTCAGCCGAATACGGCGCCAAGGCCACCGTGCTGGCCAAGCTGGAGTTCTTCAACCCCATCGCCTCGGTCAAGGACCGGATCGGGGTCGCCATGGTCGAGGCGCTGGAGGATGCGGGCAGGATCAAGGCCGACACCGTGCTGATCGAACCGACCAGCGGCAACACCGGCATCGCCCTGGCCTTCGTCGCCGCCGCCAAGGGTCTGAAACTGATCCTGTGCATGCCCGAGAGCATGTCGATCGAACGGCGCAAGATGCTGGCCCTGCTGGGCGCCCAGCTGGAGCTGACCCCGGCCGAGAAGGGGATGAAGGGCGCCATCGCCCGCGCCCAGGAGCTGCTGGAGGCCACCCCCAATGCGGTGATCCCGTCGCAGTTCGAGAACCTGGCCAATCCCGCCATCCACCGCGCGACCACGGCCGAGGAGATCTGGAACGACACCGACGGCGCCGTGGACATGGTGGTGGCCGGGGTCGGCACCGGCGGCACCATCTCGGGCGTCGGTCAGGCGCTGAAGGCCCGCAAGGCCTCGATCCGGATGATCGCGGTCGAGCCCGAGGCTTCGCCGGTCCTGTCGGGTGGCGCGCCCGGCCCGCACAAGATCCAGGGCATAGGCGCGGGCTTCACCCCCGCCATCTACGACGCCTCGGTCGTGGACGGGATCGAACAGGTGTCGAACGACGAGAGTTTCGACATGGCCCGCAAGGCGGCCCGCGTCGAGGGAATCCCGGTCGGCATCAGCTCGGGCGCGGCCCTGACGGCGGCCTTCCGCCTGGCCGCACGCGACGAGAATGCGGGCAAGACCATCGTGGTCATCATCCCGTCCTTCGCCGAACGCTACCTGTCGACGGCGCTGTTCGAAGGCCTGTAAAGCCGAGCGTCGCTGATACGTCGGGTTAACTCTGAGACCCTAGTCTTGGCGCCATGACCCAGGCGTCGGCCCTGAATGACGAAGAGGCGGCTCCGCCGTCGCTGAAGGCGCGCCATGCGTTGCTGAAGCGGCTGGCCGACGTCGTCTCCCTGCCGGCCAGCCGGATCAACGCTTTCGAACGGGCCGTGACCGGCGACCTGCTGGTCGAGATGCTGCGGCTGGGATCGACAGAGGAGCGTCGGCGCGTGGCGGCGCGGCTGGCGCCCCTGGCCGAACTGCCCAGCAGCGTCGCGCGCCTGCTGCTGCGCGACGAGCCCGAGGTCGCCCGTCTGCTGATCGAACAGTGCGCGTCCCTGAGCGACGCGGATCTGGTCGGGTGCGCGCGCGACGCGGGGCCCGAGCACCGGCTGATCATGGCCGAGCGTCGCGGTCTGTCCGAGATCGTCACCGAAACCCTGTTCGGCTTCGGCGAGATGGAGGTGATGGAGGCGGTGCTGCGCAACCCCACCGCCCGCCTGTCCCAGGTCGGGGTCGAGGCCGTGGTCGGCCTGAGTCGGACGCATCCGAAACTGTCCGGCCTGCTGCTGAAACGGCCTGAGCTGAGACCGGCCGGGGCCTATGTGATGTTCTGGTGGTGCGGCCCGGACGACCGGCGCACCATCCTGCAGCGGTTCGCCGTGTCGCGCGAGGTGATGCAGGAGGTGTCCGAGGACGTCTTCGCCATGGCCGCGGCCGAGGGCTGGTCGGACCCCGTCGCGCGCAAGGCCCTGCAGTTCATCGAGCGACGCCAGCGCAACCGCGCGGCCATCGACAAGAGCCCCTTTGACGGGCTGGAACACGCCCTGTCGGTGGCGGCGCAAGACGGCCTGTCGCGCGAGACGGCGTCGGAGATCGCCTTCCTGGCGGGCGTCAAACCCTTGACCGGCGCCAAGATCCTGGGGGATCCGGGCGGCGAACCCCTGGCGATCCTGTGCAAGGCGACGGGCCTGTCGCGTGCGGACCTGCTGAATCTGTGGCGCTCGATGCGTCGGCCGGAGACGACGGCCGACGGCGGCCTGCATCCTGACCTTGAACGTGTGCAGATCACCTATGAAATGTTGGCCGTGGATCGGGCGCAGACCGTATTGCGTTACTGGAACTGGTCTCTGTCATCGGCCCTGACCCCCAGTCTCCTGCGTGCGATTCGTGAGGGCGAGGATGAGGTGATCGATGAATATTCGGCGCCGGAACGTGCAGCCATGATGGTCCTGACCGAAGACTTGAAACGCTAGGTCAGCATGACCACAAGTGTGGTTATATAGAGCCTTGTCGTTCGCATAACGGCCGGATTGCTTTTGCATTCAAACAACCCTAAGAGCCGGAAGGGTAGGTTCGGCTGGCGTTTCAGTCGAAGCAAATAGATTATGAAAGAGACGCCGCGAATGGACGAGAAGCCCGAACTGCTGGAAATGACCGCTGACATCGTGTCGGCCTATGTCGGCAACAACACGGTGACGGCGGAAGCCCTGCCGGCGCTGATCGCCAATATTCACGCCGCTCTGTCGGGCGTCTCCAACGGTCCCGTCGAGGTTCCGCCGGAACCCAAGGAACCGGCCGTGCCGATCCGCAAGTCGATCAACGCCGACTTCCTGATCTGTCTGGAAGACGGTCGCAAGTTCAAGTCGCTGAAGCGCCACCTGCGCACCAAGTACGACATGAGCCCCGAAGATTACCGCGCCAAATGGGGTCTGCCGAAAGACTATCCCATGGTCGCCCCGAACTACGCCAAGGCCCGTTCGGAACTGGCCAAGCAGATGGGCCTGGGCCAGGGCGGCCGTAAACCCGCCCGCGTCGCCCGCGCCAAGAAGTAAGCCCGGTCCTTACCGGAGGAAAGCGCCCGCCTCCGCAAGGGGGCGGGCGCTTTTTTTTGGTCTCCCTCCCCCCGCGGGGGCTGTCACTATTAA
>NZ_JMQR01000197.1:0-3716 GCF_000698025.1 Brevundimonas sp. EAKA
CCGCCCCCCTGGGCGATCGGCCGACGCGGGTGGGGTTCGACGCCGTGACCCACGTCTACGACAGTCTGATCCGCCGCGCCTGATCCGGCGTCAGGGGAAGGAACGGCCCCTGCGCGACACGCCCAATCCGGGCAGCGCCGACGGCCAGAACCGCCGCCTCCGGGGCTGGCCGGCGCCGGACCGGTCCGCCAGGGTTTCGCGCAGCGCGTCCAGTTCCGCCGCACGGGCGGCCGGAGAATGGACCTGTTCGACGAAGGCCTGGCCGCCGCGCGCCAGGGCCAGACGCGTCTGCGGGTCCTCGATCAGCCGGTTCATGGCGTCGGCCAGGGACCGGGCGTCCTCGACCCCGACATAGGCCGCGTGGTCGCCGCTGGCCTCACGCAGGCCGCCGCGTCCCGACGAGATCAGGGCCGCCCCGGCCGCGTGCGCCTCGAGCGCGGTCAGCCCCATGGCCTCGCGGACGCGCGACGGCGTGGCGGCGATGGCGGCGCGGCGCGTCACGGCCTGCACCTGGACCAGCGACGCCGACTTGTGGATCTCGACCCGATCGCCGAACCGGTCCAGCAGCCGCACATGGGACTCGGCCCAGTCGCTGTTCCGGTCCCATTCGCCCAGCACCAGGGCGCCGCGCCAGTCGGGATGACGGTCCAGCGTCTCGGCCAGAGCCTGGCAGAACAGGTCCAGCCCCTTTTCCGGCAGGGCGCGGCCGCAGAACAGGATCAGTTTCTCGCGCGTCTCGGGATCGGCCCGCCAGGCCTCGACGTCGATGGGATTGGACACGACCGCCACCCGGTCCGCCAGGCGGGGATAGTCGGCCGCGAACTCCTGACCCGCAGCCTCGCTGACGAAGACCAGACGATCGAAACGGGCCAGCCGACGGCCGTAGCGCCAGGCGTCGATCGGATTGTGCGCGGGTCGGATCCGCGTGTGGCGGTACAGGACATGGGTCGCCTGGGGCAGGCTGCGGGTCATTTCGGACGCCGCCTTGAGCTGCTGGTGGTATTCGACGACGGCCGGGTTCAGGGTCGTCAGAATCCGCCCCACCGCGGCATTGCGCGCCTTGCGCCCCAGGCCCGCCGGAACGGTCAGGGTGTGCGTACCCGCCGGCGTCGGGCCGCCCGCGTCGCAGATCAGGGTCACGGCCGCCTGAAGCCGGCTGTGGCCCGACAGGGTGCGGACCACGGTTTCCATCGAATTGCCCTTCTCAGGGCAGAAGTCGCAGCCTCGCGGCAGGATGACGGCGATACGCATGGCCTCAATCTTCCTTCCGACCAGGGGACGCCGTGAACATCTCGGGGTAGGCGACGGCCCCCGTGGCGCGCCGCCCGCGCGGGCCGTTCAGGCCCAACAGACGCCGCAGCTTGAAACTGGCCTTCAGCCAGGGCTCGACGGCGGACCGGCGCTCGGCCTTGACGTCGATACAGGTGACGCCGCCCAGGCCGGACAGGGTGTGCAGCCCGTCGGAGAAGCCCGGCGACAGATCGCCCGGCTCGAACCGCCGCACCGTCGAGGCCGCGAACGTCTGGGGCGACAGGGCGTCGATCCGCAGCAGATTGATCGCCACGCCATAGGCGGCGGCGCAATCCTGAACCGGCAGATGAACGGCGCCGTCCTGCACGAAGGCCGTGCCGCCCGGACGCGAGACGTCCAGGCCGCGCATCACCGGATTGCCGGTATGGGGCGTCCAGGGACCGGTCAGGGTCTCGGCCCAGGCCGCATGGAGTTCACGCATCGCCCGGTCGTCCGGCCCGGCCAGGGCGTAGAACAGCCACCACCGGCCGTCGTGGCGAACCACGGTCGGGTCGATGGCCGCCGCCTCACCCAGGCGCGCGACGGCCTGCCACTGATCGGGAAACCGGACGCAGCGATACAGGATCAGGCCGCCGCTCTTGTAGCCCTCAGGCAGCATATAGAGGGCGTCTCCGTCCTGGATCAGGGTCGGATAGGACAGGTGCCAGGGCTCCGACAGGGCCAGGCCCTGGTCCACCAGACGGTCATCGGCGTCGTACCGATAGAAGCGGATCCGGCCGCGACGGAGGTGATAGTCGAACGCCTCGACGAAGACGGTCAGCCCGCCGTCCCGCTGGATCGCGAACGGATCGGCCAGATAGGCGTAGGGGCCGACATCCGGCAGCCAGACGATCTCGTCCGGGCGGGGCGGGCGATCCACGACATCGGCCAGGGGACGTCGGATGAAACCGGAACGCCACAGGTCGAACATGACGCGGTCCTCAGCCGGCCTGAGGCGGCGGGGCGGCCGACCGGCAGTGTTTTGAAATCACGCGCATCCTGGTTCCGGCCCGACGTTCTTCGACGCTCTCGATCAAGCTTTACCTTAGGAAGGGCGTCGAGAACGAGGCGTGGGGCGAAATAAATCCGCGCGGCCTCACCCCGCCGCCCCGTTCGCGATCTGGGCCGCCTCTCGAATCCGGCCGACCATGCTGTTCAGGCCGTTGGCGCGCTGGCGCGTCAGGGCCGAGGGCAGGCCCAGACGGTCCAGTGCGGCCTTGGCGTCGAAGGCCAGAATCTCGGCCGGGGTGCGGCCGGAATAGAGTTTCAGCAGCAGGGCGATATTGCCCTTGGACAGGGCGCTGTCGCTGTCGGCGGCGAACCACAGGCGGTCGCCCTCGACCTGGGTCGCCAGCCAGACCCGGGCGGCGCATCCGGGCACCTGGTTGGCCTCGATACAGTCGGCCGGGTCCAGCGGGGCCAGGCCCTTGCCCAGTTCGATCACATATTCGATCCGCTGCTCCCAGTCGCCCAGCAGGTCGAAATCCTCGGCCAGTTCGGCCAGGGTCTGGTCAAGACTGTCGGTCGGGGGCGTGCGCTGGGTCATGGCCGCCAGATAGGCCGCGCGGCCGTTAACGACAACTGGCTGTTTTGTCCCCCGATATTCATGGTGAACGCGGGTTCGGATATCGCCTGGAACGGGAGCGGCCTCGCACCGACTCGGCGGCCGGTTTAGGCTCCAGACGAGCAACAACGGCCAGAACGCTTGTACGTCCACCCGCCACAGTCACGGCAGACCCCCTCCACGACGAACGCCGCGCGTTCGGCGACGGCGGTCCCGTCATCGCTGTTGGCCCTGTGGCACGCCTGCTGGGCGGTGGCGGCCAGCGTGACCGCCTTTGCGGCCCAGAGTCTCGGCGGACTGCCGGACAATGTGCTGGCCGCCCTGCTGCTGACGGCCCTGCCCGGCATCGGCGGGGTGATGCTGATGGTGCGCGATTCCATCGGCCTGAGATTCGTCCTGATGGGAGGCTGGCTGCTGGCGTCGGTGGCGGCGGCCGGCCTGACCGGCGGGGCGACCGGGGCGGTGCCCGGCCTGCTGGTCATGCCCCTGGCCGCGGGCATCGTGCTGGACCACCCGCGGATCGGCGACGACCGTCTGACCCGGCTGGGGATCGCCGCCCTGGTCCTGCCGCTGGTCTCGGGCCTGATCTCGTCGCTGCTGAACGGCGCCGAGGCCCAGCCGCCGGTCCTGGCCGCCGTCTCCGGCCTGCTGGCCGTGGCGGCCACCGCCTCGGCCATCGGCCTGACCTGGAACGAGCGCCGCAAACGCCTGACCCTCGCCGAGGCGAACAGCCGCCGGGTCGAGGCGGTGCTGAACGCCCAGCCCGGCCTGACCCTGCTGCTCGATCCGGCCGGCCGCGCCGTCGCCGCCTGGGGCGCGCCGCCGCCGTCGGTCTCCATCGACGCCCTGGTGAACCAGGGCC
>NZ_JMQR01000198.1:0-3627 GCF_000698025.1 Brevundimonas sp. EAKA
GGACGGCGGCGCCGCCCTCCCCGTTCAGCGCGCCGGAGCCGACGATGATCGCCGGACGCTCGGCCTTGGTCAGGAAGTCCATCGCCGACTTCGGCAGCTTGGCCAGGGTCTTCGAACCGGCGCCCAGATAGGCGTAGTCGAAGGTCAGATCGGCCTGTTCGCCGATGACGCCGATCTCGACCCCGCCCTTGATCCAGCTCTTGCGCAGACGCGCGTTCAGCAGCGGCGCCTCGATGCGCGGGTTGACGCCCACGATCAGGATGGCGTCAGCCTTTTCAATGCCTTCGAGGCCGGAGTTGAACAGCCAGCTCTCGCGCGGACCATAGCCGAGCGCGGCGCCGTCCTGGCGGCAGTCGGTGTTCCTGGAGCCCAGGGCGCGGAACAGGTCCAGGGTCGCCTTCATCGACTCGGCGTCCTGCAGGTCGCCCGCGATCACCCCGATGCGGTCGGCCGAGGCGGCCTTCAGCCTGGCGGCGACGGCGTCCAGGGCCTCGTTCCACGAGGCGGCGCGCAGCTTGCCGTTCTCGCGGATCCACGGGCGGTCCAGGCGGCGCGCGGTCAGGCCGTCGACGACATAGCGGCTCTTGTCCGACAGCCACTCCTCGTTGATGCCCTCGTTGACGCGCGGCAGGACCCGCATGACCTCGGAGCCGCGGAAGTCGGCGCGGATGTTCGAGCCCAGGGCGTCCATGACGTCGATGGTCTCGGTCTTCTTCAGTTCCCACGGACGATAGTGGTACTGCCAGGGGCGGTGCGTCAGGGCGCCGACCGGGCACAGGTCATTGACGTTGCCCGACAGTTCCGACGCGACCGACTTCTCCAGATAGGTCGTGATCTCGGCGTCCTCGCCGCGCGAGATCATGCCGATGTCCGGCACGCCGGCGACCTCGGTGATGAAGCGGACGCAACGGGTGCACTGGATGCACCGCGTCATGAAGGTCTTGATCGTCGGACCCATGTTCTTTTCTTCGACCGCGCGCTTGTTCTCGGCATAGCGAGAGCCGTCGCGGCCATAGGCCATGGACTGATCCTGCAGATCGCACTCGCCGCCCTGGTCGCAGATCGGGCAATCCAGCGGGTGGTTGATCAGCAGGAATTCCATCACGCCTTCCCGGGCCTTCTTGACCATCGGGGTGTCGGTGAAGATTTCCTGACCTTCGGCGGCCGGCAGGGCGCACGAAGCCTGGGGCTTCGGCGGTCCGGGCTTCACCTCGACCAGGCACATGCGGCAGTTGCCGGCGATGGACAGGCGTTCGTGGTAGCAGAAGCGCGGGATTTCCTGCCCCGCGCGCTCGGCGACCTGGAGCACGGTCATCCCGGGCTCGAACTCGACTTCGACGCCGTTGACCTTGGCGATGGGCATTATTCTCGAACTCCGCCGTAAGGGCTGTCTACCAGGGTCAGACGTGTCTCGACCCGTTCGATACGTTGATCCAGGCGATCCAGGCGACGATTGACGCCTGCAAGGCCCTCCCCCACGTGAGTCATGCGGACCTTCAGGTCGTGCATGTCCTCACCGAGGCGATCCATCTTGGTTTCCATCGACGTCAAAAGCCCTTCGACGCGACGCTGGATTTGAAGGACGAGGTTGTCGGGTTCATCCGCCATCACCGCGCCTCCTCTTCTGCGGGAACGGCCAACTCGGCCTGTTCCTTCGTCCCATCCGGGAGGGTCTGGGTGATGGTGATCGCCTGACCGTCCATGACGTAGCGGATCACGGGATCGTCCGACTGGTTCATCCAGCGAACGAGGGTGGGATCGGGCAGATCGAGCGGTTTCCACACGATCAGGTCTTTCTCGACGCGGCAATCGGCGCGCATCCGGCCGCCGTCGACCGGGGCCCGCCACGAGGCGTGAACCACTCCGCCGTCGACGCCGTCGACGTTGATCGCCATCGGCTCTTGCCCGTGAACAGCGGCCAGACCCGCGCGGCAGACGCGACGCAGGTCGGCGGCGTTCAGGGCCTCGGGCGCCGTCTGCACGGCGTCGGAAGGCTTCGCCGCAGCCGCAACCTTTTCCGCAGGCGTGGGCGCAGCTTCACGCTCGCCGCAGGCGGCGAGTGCGAAGGCTCCGATCACGATGGCGGGTGAAAGGCGCATGCCTACTCCGCCGCGATCGCGTGGCCGGCGAAGTTCGCGCGGCGGCTGCGGTAGTTGGCGATACGCTCTTCGATCTCGTGACGGAAGTGACGGATCAGGCCCTGCACCGGCCAGGCGGCCGCGTCGCCCAGGGCGCAGATGGTGTGGCCCTCGACCTGACCGGCGACGTCCAGCAGCAGGTCGATTTCCGACGGATCAGCCTCGCCCACCGACATCCGCTCCAGCACGCGCCACATCCAGCCGGTGCCTTCCCGGCAAGGCGTGCACTGGCCGCAGCTCTCGTGCTTGTAGAAATAGCTGATGCGGGCGATGGCCTTCACCAGGTCGGTGGAATTGTCCATCACGATGACGGCGGCGGTGCCCAGGCCCGAGCGCATTTCGCGCAGGCTGTCGAAGTCCATCAGCGCCGTCTCGGACATTTCGCGCGTGATCAGCGGCACGGACGAGCCGCCCGGAATGATGGCCTTCAGATTGTCCCAGCCGCCGCGCACGCCGCCGCAGTGTTCTTCCAGCAGCTGCCGCAGCGGGATCGACATGGCCTCTTCGACCACGCAGGGCGCGTTCACATGGCCCGAGATGGCCATCAGCTTGGTGCCGGTGTTGTTCGGACGGCCGAAGCCCGCGAACCAGCCGGCGCCGCGACGCAGGATGGTGCCGACGACGGCGATCGACTCGACGTTGTTCACCGTGGTGGGGCAGCCGTACAGGCCTGCGCCGGCCGGGAACGGCGGCTTCAGGCGCGGCTGGCCCTTCTTGCCTTCCAGGGATTCCAGCAGGGCGGTCTCTTCGCCGCAGATATAGGCGCCGGCGCCGTGGTGGATATAGACGTCAAAGTCCCAGCCGTGGACATTGTCCTTGCCGATCAGACGGGCCTCATAGGCCTGTTTGACCGCAGCCTCCATCCGCTCGCGCTCGAGCACATATTCGCCGCGCAGATAGATGTAGCAGGCGTGGGCCTGCATCGCGAAGCTGGCGATCAGGCAGCCTTCGATCAGCAGCTGGGGATCATGGCGCATGATCTCCCGGTCCTTGCAGGTGCCGGGTTCGGATTCGTCGGCGTTGACGACCAGGTAGTGAGGACGATCCTTCACTTCCTTGGGCATGAAGGACCACTTCAACCCGGTCGAGAAACCCGCGCCGCCGCGGCCGCGCAGGCCCGAGGCCTTGACGTTGTTGATGATCCAGTCGCGGCCAAGGTCCAGCATGTCCTTGGTGGCGTTCCAGGCGCCGCGGGTCTTCGCCCCGTCCAGCGTCCAATCCTGGAAGCCGTACAGGTTGGTGAAGATCCGGTCCTTGTCTTCGAGAATGCCGACCATCAGGCTGCTCCTCCGTCTACGCCGACGGGGGGGACCGAGAGCGGACTGGCGTTCGAGGCCGAGATCGCGTTGGCCGGGCGGCGGCTGACGCGGTTCAGGGCTGGGGTTGTTACGCGGTTCGGAAGCATCAGCAGGACCGGGTGAAGGCGTAGAGGACGCGGGCGCGGGGGCGACCGAAGGTGATGTTGGCGGGGTTTGCGCCGATACGGGGC
>NZ_JMQR01000199.1:0-3591 GCF_000698025.1 Brevundimonas sp. EAKA
CAAGGTCGAAGGCCAAGCGAGCCCTCCAAGCGACGAGACCGAGGCGTGATTATAGGGGGTGTGGGAGGGGTGATGGGTCGGAGGGGGTGAGAATCTGGGAAGGTGTTGGAATCACTGAAGTGAGACCAGCGTCATTAGGATAGTTGGACTCGTTCGTTCGGGCCCCCTCCGTCTCGCCGGCTTCGCCGGCGATCCACCTCCCCCAAGGGGGGAGGAGTGGGGCGATCACCTCCCCAGGGGGAGAGGAATGGGATGACGGAGATCCTCCCCCCTTGGGGGAGGTGGCGCGGCGCAGAGCGCCGTGACGGAGGGGGCGTGTCGCCGAGCGCTAGAACAGCACCGCCGGGTTCATGATCCGCTTCGGGTCGATGGCGCGGCGGAGGGCGGCCATGGTTTCGATCTCGAGGGGGGATTTGTAGCGTTTGACCTCTTCGGTCTTGAGGCGGCCGAGGCCGTGTTCGGCGGAGATGGAGCCGTCGTAGGTTCCGACAACGTCGTGAACCACTTGCGAGCCTTCCTTCCAGCGACCGATGAAGGCGGGGATGTCCTGACCCACGCCCGGCAGGATGTCGTAGTGCAGATTGCCGTCGCCGACGTGGCCGAAGACCGAGATCCGGGCGCCGGGGTGGAAGCGTTCGACGGCGGCCGAGGCTTCGTCGATGAATTCGGCGATGCGGCTGATGGGGACCGAGACGTCGTGTTTCCAGCCGCCGCCCTCGGGCTTGAGGGCCGCCGAATGTTCTTCGCGTAGGCGCCAGAAGGCGGCGCGCTGGGCGTCATTCTGGGCGATGGCGGCGTCGGTGATCAGGCCTTGCTCGAAGGCGACCTCCAGCAGGGCCTCCATCTGGGCTTCAGCGCCGCCGGGCGTGCCCGAAGCGATCTCGATCAGGACGTACCAGTCGGGGGTCGAGTCCAGCGGTTCGCGGGTGTCGGGGATGTTCTTGAGCACCAGTTCCATGCCCAGCCGCTTCATCAGCTCGAAGGCCTCGACCCCGCCGCCGGTCTCGGCCTTGGCGCGGGCCAGAAGCTCGACCGAGGCGGCGGCCGTCTCCAGTCCGACCACGGCCACGGCGCGCGAACGCATGATCGGGAAGAGTTTCAGGGTGGCGGCGGTGACGACGCCCAATGTGCCCTCGGCGCCGATCAGCAGCTGTTTCAGGTCGTAGCCGGTGTTGTCCTTCCTGAGGCGCTTCAGGCCCCGGAAGATCTCGCCATTGGGCATGACGGCCTCGAGGCCCAGCACCAGGTCGCGCATCATGCCGTAGCGCAGCACCTGGGTGCCGCCGGCGTTGGTGGAGATGACGCCGCCGATGGTGGCCGACCCCTCGGCCGCGAGGCTGAGCGGGAAATAGCGGCCGGCGGCCGTGGCCGCCTGTTGCGCCTCCAGCAGGGTCAGGCCGGCCTCGACCGTCATGGCGTCGTCCAGGGGGGTGACGTCGCGGACGGCGCGCATCTTGCGAGTCGACAGCAGGACCTCGCCGAAGGGGATCTGGCCGCCGACCAGGCCGGTGCCGCCGCCCTGGGGCGTGATGGCCACGCCTTCGCGGGCGCAGATGGCCACGGCCCTGGCCGTCTCCTCGGTCGAGCGCGGGGTCAGCAGGATCGGCGTATGGCCGGTCCAGCGGTTGCGCCATTCGGTCAGGGCCGGGGCGATGACCTCGGGATCCTGGGTCCAGCCGCCCGGACCGAGGGCGGCTTTCAGTTCGTCCAGAACGGCGGGAGAGGGGGCGGGCGTCTGCATGGCTCCCCTTTTGTCAGGCGCGAGGGCGAGGTGGAAGGGCCGTCGGCCTCAGACGTCCAGGTCTTCCTTCACGAACTGGGCGTTTTCCTGGATGAACTGGAAGCGGGCGTCGGCGCGCTTGCCCATCAGGCGTTCGACCAGGTCTTCGACGCTGGTTTCGGCGTCGGGGACGGTGATCCGGGCCAGGGTGCGCTTCTTCGGGTCCATGGTGGTCTCCTTCAGCTGGGAGGCCATCATTTCGCCCAGACCCTTGAACCGGCCGATCTCGGTCTTCTTGCCCTTGAAGACGGTGGCCAGCAGTTCGTCGCGGTGGGCGTCGTCGCGGGCGTATTCGCTCAAGGGGCCGGCCGAGATCCGGTACAGCGGCGGCAGGGCCATGAAGACCCGGCCCTGGCGGATGGTCTCGGGCATGACCCGGTAGAAGAAGGTGATCAGCAGGGCCGCGATATGGGCGCCGTCCACGTCGGCGTCGGTCATGATGACGATCCGCTCGTAGCGCAGGTCGTCGATGTTGAACCGATTGCCGGGCTGGACGCCCAGGGCCAGGGCCAGGTCGGACAGTTCGATGTTCTGGCGCAGCTTGTCGGCGGTGGCCGAGGCGACGTTCAGGATCTTGCCGCGCAGAGGCAGGATGGCCTGGGTGGTGCGGTCGCGCGCCTGTTTGGCCGAGCCGCCGGCCGAATCGCCTTCGACGATGAAGAGTTCGGTGCCCTGGGCCGACTGGCGGCTGCAGTCCGACAGCTTGCCGGGCAGGCGCAGCTTGCGGGTGGCGGCGGCGCGCTGGACCTCCTTGTCCTTGCGGCGGCGCAGCCGGTCCTCGGCGCGATCGACGACGAAGCCGAGCAGGGCGTTGGCCTGTTTGGGGCTTTCGGTCAGCCAGTGGTCCAGCGGGTCGCGCAGCAGCTGTTCGACCAGGCGGGCGCCCTCGGGCGAGGACAGACGGTCCTTGGTCTGGCCCTGGAATTCGGGATTGCGGATGAAGACGCTGATCAGGGCGCCGGCGTTGGCGGTGACGTCCTCGGCCGTGATGATGGCGGCGCGTTTTTCGTTGGTCAGTTCGCCGTAGGATTTCAGACCCTTGACCAGGGCGGCGCGGAAGCCGGCCTCATGGGTGCCGCCGTCGGGGGTGGAGACGGTGTTGCAGTAGGACTGGATGAAGCCGTCGGCCTCGCCGAAGCCGATGGGGGACCAGGTGACGGCCCATTCGAAGGCACCCGCCTCGCCCTGACGCTCGGCGCGGCCGGCGAAGGTGGGGGTGACGGTCTCCAGCTCGCCGATCCGATCGATCAGGGCGTCGGCCAGACCGCCGGGGAAGTGGAGCAGGGCCTGGGTCGGTGTGGCGTCGGTGATCCGCTCGGGGGCGCAGGTCCATTTGATCTCGACGCCGCGGAACAGATAGGCCTTGGAGCGGGCCATGCGGAACAGGCGGGCGGGCTTGAAGGCCGCGCCCATGCCGAAGATTTCGTCGTCCGGCTTGAAGCGGATCTGGGTGCCGCGCTTTCTGGACGGCTGGACCTGCTGGATCGGGCCCAGGACATTGCCGCGCGAGAAGGACTGTTTCCACTCGAAGCCGTCGCGCCAGACGGTGACGTCCAGATGTTCCGACAGGGCGTTGACGACCGAGACGCCGACGCCGTGCAGGCCGCCCGAGGTCTCATAGGCCTTGCCGGAGAATTTGCCGCCCGAGTGGAGGACGGTCATCACCACCTCCAGCGCCGACTTGCCGGGATGTTTGGGGTGGGGATCGACCGGGATGCCCCGGCCGTCGTCGCGGACCGACAGATAGCCGTCGGCGTCCAGTTCGACCGTGATCAGCTTGGCGTGACGGGCCACGGCCTCGTCGATCGTGT
>NZ_JMQR01000200.1:0-3372 GCF_000698025.1 Brevundimonas sp. EAKA
CCCGGTCGGCGAAGGCCGAGGGGGAGGACAGGCGGGGGCGTCAGCGAACGCAGGGAGGGGGCGGCTCGGTATCTGCCGCTCTTGGGGCCCCCCCCACCGCCGGAGTCGCCCCCGCCTGGTCGCAAGCGCGACCTGTCCTCCCCACGCGCCTTCGCGCGCGGAGAGGTGACGCCGCCCTCTCTTCTTTCGTCCTGTATGGGCGGTGCAGCCCTACCGCGTCGCCCCCGGCTTCCATTTCACATCGTTCGCCCCGTTCGCATTCGCCCGCCGGCCCGCGACGAACAGGTGATCCGACAGCCGGTTCAGATACCGCACCGCCGCGCCGTTGACCGCCTCGCCCGCCTCGACCAGCCGCACCGCCTCGCGCTCGGCCCGGCGGCACACGGTCCGGGCCACATGCAGATGCGTCGACAGGGGTGAGCCGCCGGGCAGGATGAAACTGTCCAGCGGCTTCAGGCTCTCGTTCATCCAGTCGATTTCCTGCTCCAGCCGCTCGACCTGGCTGTCGAGAATCCGCAGCGCCTCCCAGGCCGGCGGCGGGTCCAGCGGGGTGGCCAGGTCGGCGCCCAGGTCGAACAGCTCGTTCTGGATCCGGGCCAGCATGGCGTCGATCCGGTCGTTCTGGCCGCTGTTCAGCCGCGCCACGCCCAGGACGGCGTTCAGCTCGTCCACCGCGCCGTAAGCCTCGACCCGGGGATTGGTCTTGGACACCGGCGCGCCCGAGGCCAGCCGGGTCTGTCCGTCGTCGCCGGTGCGGGTGTAGATCTTGTTCAGCGTCACCATGGATCAGGCCCCCTGCGTCGCCTTCCACACCATGCCGACGACCAGGATCAGCACGGCGACGGCCTGAAGCCCGACCCGCCAGCGCATCAGCCTGTTGGAATGGCTCCGGGCGTAGTCCCCGCCCCGGAACAGCGAATAGAGGCCCAGACCCAGCGTCACCGTGACGGCGAGGATGGCGGCGACGACCAGGATGTCGAACATCTGCATGCCCCTGTTCTAGTCCCCGCGCGCGTCGGACGCCAGCGACCGAGCCCGTGCTGATCCCGCCGGAGCCGGGGATGGATTCGCCGACCCCCGGTTTTTCTGCGCGACAGCTAAGCCATTAGTCACGATTGGCGTTGCAATCTGCGCGGCATGACTGATCGCGCCGTCCGCAACCTCGAACACCTCCGGGGCTCCGCCTCAACCGCCCGGGTGCTGAATCTTCTGCGGGTGTGGGAGGAAAACGGCGACAGCCGATCGGACGGCGCCGTGCGTAATCCCGACTGGGCCGCGCGGCCGGTGTTTCGCACCCACGCCCTGAACCGGTCCCTGATCATCAAGCACCGGCTGCGGCGCAACGAGACCGATCTCTTCACCGGCCGCCGCCAGGTCGCCACCAAGGTGGTCATCCCCATCGACGACGAGGATCTGAAGACCGGGGGGCGCTATGTCTTCGTCAATCAGATCGGCTTCGAGCGGATGATGATCGAGGCCTTCGGCGTGGCCCCCGCCCACCCGGATATCGAGACCCTGCGCCTGATCGACAAGCTGCCGTCCCTGGATCCCTTCCTGCTGCGCGAACAGCTGCGGCGCGGCGGACTGGATCCGGCCCCCTGCTATTTCTCCATCAGCGACGGCGACCTGCAGCGGATGGTGGCCTTCGTCCATAGCGAGGTCGAGCCCCTGGTCACCCTCAGCCTGGGGGCCGACACCTTTGCGGTGGCCTCGGACTCGGCGGCGCGGATGGCGGCCAAGATCCTGTCCAACACGCCCGGCGACCAGCTGGAGGCCCTGCGTCTGACCCTGCGTCTGGCGCCGGAACAGTATCAGGAGGGGGTCTTCTGCTGGAAGGGCTTCCTCTATTACAAATGGACCCTGTCCACCCTGCTGGGCGAGGTCGCCGCCGTGGCCGAGGCCGTGCGCACCATCAAGCCGAGCGGCAGGATCGACCGCCCCGCCCGCGAATATCTGGACCGCAGCCGCGCGGTCCTGCGGGGCCGCATCATCCGCACCTGCGACGAGGTCAGCCGCACCCTCAGCATCTATGACGACGCCTACGCCCGCCTGACCCAGGAGGGCCGCCCGACCGCCTTCCGCGACTTCCTGCTGGACGCCCCCTCGATGTTCGCCAAGCTGGGCGACCAGCTGGGCGCGGTCCAGCATATCGTCAGCTACTGGCGTTTCCGCTTCGGCCCGGCCGCCCATCCGGCCAATGTCGAGGAGCTGATGGACATCTTCATGGACTTCGAGACCGGGCTTCTGGGCCGCGGCGAGAGCCCCGACGACATCGGCATGATGGCGGCCTAGGGGGGGCGGCCTAGAGCGCCCGCACCCGCGGCCCCTCGCCCCGGCCGTCCAGCATCAGGTCGGTGACGGCCCAGACCAGGGCGTCGGCCCGGTCCGGGCTCGGCCCGCCGTCGCACCCCAGGGCCAGCATCTCCTCTTCCAGGGCCGGGAAGTCCCCGCAATGCACCACCCGCCCCTGCTCATACAGCAGGGCCACCGGCTCGGCCCGCGCGGCCTTGGACCGCGAGGCGTGCAGCAGTTCGACCGGCGCCGGACAGTCGGATTGTCTCAGGACGTTGCGCACCATCTCCCCGCCCTGGTTGGCCTCGGCCGCCACCTCCTGGGCGTCGAAATCCCGCGCCGCCCGACACACGGCCGCCGCCCAGCCGCCGGGCGACAGTCCCCGCACCGTCCGGTCGGCCAGGATGAAGGCCCGCCGGTCCTTGCGCCCCGCCACCACGATGCCGCAGGCGTCGCCGTGCGCGCTCGCCGGCGGATCGACCGCCACGATCACCCGGTCCAGCTCGGCCGGCCGGCTTCCCCGCGCCCGTTTCAGATCCTCGACCCCGAACAGGGCGCCCTCGCCTTCGACCACCTGTCCCTCCAGCTCCTGCGCCGCCAGCCGGGTCCCGCCGTACACATCGGTCAGATGAGCCAGAAACCCCGGCGACAGATTCTCGGCGTTCAGGGCCGTGGCCGCCCGATCCACTCGTGTCCCCGCCTCGGCCATCAGCCGCCGCAGCGCGGGGATCGGCCGGGGCGTCGTCGTCACCGCCAGCCTGGGGGCCGCCCCCAGACGCAGGCCGAATCTCAGGTTCGACAGCACCGCCTCGGGCTTGCGCCAGACGCAGAACTCGTCGGCCCAGGCGGCGTGGAACTGCGGCCCGCGCAGACTGTCCGGATCCTCCGCCGAAAAGGCGTAGGCGGCCGAGCCGTTCCTCCACAGCAACCGCCGCCGCCCCGCCTCCCAGCGCGGCCGGTCGCCCGGTTCGGCCAGGGCCTTGATCCCCGACGCGCCCTCGACCATCACCTCGCGCACATCGTGCAGGGCGGGGCCGACCAGGGCCAGATTGACCTTGGACTTGCGCGCCAGGGTGTCGA
>NZ_JMQR01000201.1:0-3356 GCF_000698025.1 Brevundimonas sp. EAKA
AGCTGAGCGGCGCGGTAGGGGCCGCACCGTCCATACAGGACGAAAGAAGAGAGGGCGGCGTCACCTCTCCGCGCGCGAAGGCGCGTGGGGAGGACAGGTCGCGCTTGCGACCAGGCGGGGGCGACTCCGGCGGTGGGGTGGCCCCCAAGAGCGTCTGGCGCCGAGTCGCCCCCTCCTGGCGTTCGCTGACGCTCTCGCCTGTCCTCCCCGTCGGCCTTCGCCGACGGGGAGGTGAAGGGTGATCAGGTCGCCGGTCGGGCCGCCGCCAGGGCCGCCTTCTGGCGGGTGATTTCGGCGGCGCGGGCGCGGTCCTGGGCGGCGAGCTGGTCCTCGATGCGGATCAGTTCGCGGTTCTTTTCATCCGAGGCCTGGGCGCGCGAGACGCCGTTGGGGCGGCCGGTGATCTCGGCGATGGAGATGGGCTGGGCGCAGATGCGGTTGTCCATGTCGTACCATTTGCCCGCCGCCTCGCAGCGTTCGCCCGGCGCGACCCAATAGGCCTGGACCGCGAAAACCCCCGCCACGGCGACGCCGAACAGGGCGAAGAAGATCATGGCCAGGCGGGGAAAGGTCAGGAAACGCTTCATCTCAGGATCCGTTAGGCGGGTTTTGCACGGGAGCTTGACCCCGCGTTACGTTGACAGGCCTTCGCGACCGCTCCATGTCCTGCCCCTACATTCAGGCGAATTCACGGATAGACCCATGAAGGTTCTCGTCCCCGTCAAACGGGTGATCGACTATAACGTCAAGGCCCGCGTCAAGGCTGACCAGTCCGGCGTCGATCTGGCCAACGTCAAGATGAGCATGAACCCCTTCGACGAAATCGCCGTCGAAGAGGCGGTTCGTCTGAAGGAAGGCAAGGAACACCACGCCGCCGGCACGGCGACCGAGATCGTCGTGGTCTCCATCGGCGTGACCCAGGCCCAGGAAACCATCCGCACCGCCCTGGCCATGGGCGCGGATCGGGGCATCCTGATCCAGTCGGATGCGGACCTGGAGCCGCTGGCGGTCGCCAAGCTGCTGAAGGCGGTGGTCGAGGAAGAAAAGCCCGATCTGGTTCTGATGGGCAAACAGTCGATCGACGGCGACAACAACGCCGTGGGCCAGATGCTGGCCGCCCTGCTGGACTGGCCCCAGGCGACCTTCGCCGGGAAACTGGTCATCGAAGGCGGCAAGGCGACGGTGACGCGCGAGGTCGACGGCGGCCTGCAGACGCTCTCGGCGGACCTGCCGGCCGTGGTGACGGTGGACCTGCGGCTGAACACGCCGCGCTATGCGTCGCTGCCGAACATCATGAAGGCCAAGAAGAAGGAGATCGCCATGAAGGCGGTCGCCGACTACGGCGTCGATGTCGCCGACCGTCTGAAGGTCCTGAAGGTCACCGAGCCGCCGAAACGCTCGGCCGGCGTCAAGGTGGCCGATGCGGCCGAACTGGTTTCCAAGCTCAAGTCCGTGGGAGCGCTGTAATATGGCTGTCCTCGTCATCGCCGATCACGACGGTTCGACCGTTCGCGACACCACAAACAAGACCGTGACCGCCGCGCTCGCCCTGTCGTCCGATGTGGATGTTCTGGTCGTCGGGCAGGGCGTGCAGGCGGCCGCCGACGCCGCTTCGAAGATCGCCGGCGTCCGCAAGGTGCTGCTGGCCGAGAGCGCCGGCCTGGGCCACGGCCTGGCCGAGGCGGTGACGGACACCGTCCTGCCCCTGGCCGCCGGCTATGACGCCATCCTGACGCCCGCGACCACGGACGGGAAGAATTTCGCCCCCCGGATCGCCGCCAAGCTGGACGTCGCCCCGATCTCGGACATCATCGAGGTGGTGTCGGCGGATACGTTCGTGCGGCCCATCTACGCCGGCAACGCCCTGGAGACGGTCCAGTCGGCCGACGCCAAGAAGGTGATCACCGTGCGCCCGACGGCCTTCGCCGCCGCCGCTGAAGGCGGTTCGGCCGCCATCGAGAGCGTCACGGGCGCCGATGCCGCCAAGACCGCCTTCGTCTCCGAGGAAATGGTCAAGTCGGACCGCCCGGACCTGGGCGCCGCCAAGATCGTGGTCTCGGGCGGTCGCGCCCTGGGCTCGGCGGACGAGTTCCACGCCGTTCTGGAACCCCTGGCTGACAAGCTGGGCGCCGCCATCGGCGCCTCGCGCGCGGCGGTGGATGCGGGCTATGCGCCGAACGACTATCAGGTCGGCCAGACCGGCAAGGTGGTGGCCCCGGCCCTGTACATCGCCATCGGGATCTCGGGCGCCATCCAGCACCTGGCCGGGATGAAGGACTCCAAGACCATCGTCGCCATCAACAAGGACCCGGACGCCCCGATCTTCCAGGTCGCGGATTATGGCCTGGTCGGCGACTACAAGACCGTCGTGCCGGAACTGATGGCCGCCCTGGGCTGAGGCTCGAATGAGGCTGCCAGGCGGTGGGCAGGCGGTCGTTCCGGAGGGAAAGATCGAAGCCTACTGCCTGTCGGCGGACCACCCGGAAGGCCGACACAAGGCCCGGGTCTTCGCGTCCGCCCTGGGTCTGACCCGGGCGGACGCTCCCTATCTGAAACGCCGGCTTCTGGAAGCGGCCAGGGGGGCCGAGGCCGAGCCGGTCGGGACGACGCCGTTCGGGACTCTGTACCGGGTCCGCTTCATGCTAGAGTTCCGCGGTCGCACGGCGCTGATCCGCAGCGGCTGGATCGTAGGATCGGACGGGGTTCCCCGTCTGACGACCGCGATGGTGGAGTGACGACCATGATTGAGGAACTCGACGTCGTGGCCCTTCTGGCCGATCTTCCGGATCTGGGCCTGAAGAAGGGCGAGCGCGGCACGGTCGTGATGATGCTCGACCCGGCCCGCTTCCTGGCGGAGTTCGCCGACGAGAGAGGCGTGGAACGGGCGACCCCGACCCTGAGCGCCGAAGATGTCGAAGTGGTCTGGCGCGCCGCCGATCATCGCGCCCCGGATCGACGCGCCGCCGGTTGATCCCCTGTCCCGACTTCCGATCAAGCTACAGCCCGGCGCGTCCAGCGACCGGATCGACGGCTGGGACACAGATCCCGAAGGCCGGCCCGTGCTGAAGGTGCGGGTGCGCGCCCGGCCCGTGGACGGCGAGGCCAACGCCGCCCTGGTGAAATTCCTGGCCAAGGCGCTCGGGGTGTCGCGGTCCTCGGTCGTGCTGGAGCGGGGCGGGCAGTCGCGGCTGAAAATGGTCTCCGTCGAGGGGCTGGACGAGGCCGGGCTGAAGGCGCGGATCGACGCGGCCACAGGCGAGGCGGGCTGACCCCGGAGCCGCCCAGACCGCCCCGAACCGCCCAGAACCGGGTCGCCGCCGGGGCGGGGGGGGGGGGCTGTCACAGGGTCGCGGTAG
>NZ_JMQR01000202.1:0-3301 GCF_000698025.1 Brevundimonas sp. EAKA
GGGGGGGGAAGGTCGGCAGATTGAACGCCCCGCGCCAGCCGAGGATGATCGTTCGCTTCCGTGTCTGCGGCGCGCCGTAATCGGCGGCGTTCAGGATGGCGGCCGACGTCTGGAAGCCGTGTTGTTTCGCCTTGGCCTCGATCAACTGCCGTTCCGGCGAACGATAGAGTTCAGCGACGTTCTCCATGACGAAGACGCGAGCGCCGGAGCGTTCAGCAATTTCGATGAAGGGTTCCCACAGAGCGCGCCGAGCATCGCCGTCGCGCTTCTTGTTGAGGAGACTGAAGCCCTGACAAGGCGGCCCGCCGATGACCACGTCGGCCTGAGGCACTTCATTTTCGAGCAGCCACTCTTCGATGTTGGCCTTGATCGAACGCCCCGGGAAGTTGAGTCCGTGCGTCTTGACCGCCGCGGCGTCATTGTCGATCGCCAGAACGGTTTCAAAACCACCGCAGAACTGTTTGTCACAGAAGCCGAGGCTCATACCGCCGGCGCCGCTGAAAAGATCAATCAGTCGCAAAGACATGTGGGCCTCGAAAAGGTTGGAGCTGAAACAAAGCGCGAACATCGCGGCTGTGTCAATACGCTACAACCTATGGTTAATCGTCGTCGGAAGTGCTACCGACGTTAAGTGATCACTTATCGTCTCTTTGAGCCGAGTCGGCTGTCGCGTCTCGCACTCCCAAAGCGTCAGCACAGACAGCCCCAGCTTTTTCAGCGCTTCATCAACCTCAACGTCACGCGCGCGGTTCCGGGCGAATTTTGCCTCCCAGGCTTCGCGGTTATGCGCCGGTAAAGTTCCCCGCTTGCAATCATGCTGATGCCAGAAACAGCCATGAACCTGAATGGCCCATCCCTTTGAGCGATTGGTGAAATCGGGCTTGCCGGGCAGCGCCTTAGCGTTGCGTCGATACGCAATGCCGAGTTCGCGGAGGACGGCCGCGACACGTTCTTCCGGAGCGGTCTTGGCTTGTCGTACCCGCGACATGGCGGAAGAGGTCCGCGCGTCCTTCGGTTTCATGCTCACTGGCAGCGACCCTCTCCCTACAACCGCCCCTTCCTAAACGCCTCCGCCTTCTCCGCTGCCGCTTCCGCGCGCCACTTCTTCGGCGCCGACCGGTCCACCTCTTCCCCCGCCCCCGTCAGGGCCTCGTTGGCGAATTCCAGGTCCAGCAGCTTCATGCGCTTGATCTCGTCGCGCAGGCGGCCGGCTTCCTCGAACTCCAGGTTGGAGGCGGCTTCGCGCATGCGGCCTTCCAGGTCCTTGAGCGCGGCCTGGAAGTTTGAGCCGACGAAGGGTTTGGAGGCTTCGGCGACGCCGGGGCGGGTCAGGCGGTCCATCTCGCGGGACTCATAGGGGCTGTCCATCAGCTCCTTGATGTCGCGCTTTACGCTTTCGGGCGTGATGCCGTGTTCGGTATTGTAGGCCATCTGGCGTTCGCGGCGGCGGTCGGTCTCTGCGATGGCGCGCTCCATACTGCCGGTCATGCGGTCGGCGTACAGGATGACGCGGCCGTCGATGTTGCGCGCGGCGCGGCCGATGGTCTGGATCAGCGACGTCTCGGAGCGCAGGAAGCCCTCCTTGTCCGCGTCCAGGATGGCGACCAGGCCGCACTCGGGGATGTCCAGCCCCTCGCGCAGCAGGTTGATGCCGATCAGGCAGTCGAAGGATCCCAGACGCAGGTCGCGCAGGATCTCGATCCGCTCCAGCGTATCGACGTCGGAGTGCATGTAGCGGACGCGGATCCCCTGTTCATGCATGTATTCGGTCAGGTCCTCGGCCATCTTCTTGGTCAGGGTGGTGACCAGGGAGCGGTAGCCGGCGCGGGTGGTGGCCTTGACCTCGTCGATGACGTCGTCGACCTGGTTGCGGGTCTGGCCCGAGACCGGGCGGATCTCGACCGGGGGGTCGATCAGGCCGGTGGGGCGGATGACCTGTTCGACGAAGACGCCGCCGGCCTGGTCCATCTCCCAGGCGCCGGGGGTGGCTGACACGTGAACCGTCTGGGGGCGCATGGCCTCCCATTCCTCGAACTTCAGCGGGCGGTTGTCGATGCAGGAGGGCAGGCGGAAACCATATTCGGCCAGGGTGGATTTGCGGCGGTAGTCGCCGCGGAACATGCCGTTGATCTGGCCGATGGTGACGTGGCTCTCGTCCACGAACAGCAGGGCGTTGTCGGGGATGTATTCGAAGAAGGTGGGCGGGGGCTCGCCGGGGGCGCGGCCGGTCAGCCAGCGGGAATAGTTCTCGATGCCGGCGCAGCTGCCGGTGGCCTCCATCATCTCCAGGTCGAAACGGGTGCGTTGCTCCAGGCGCTGGGCTTCGAGGAGTTTGCCGTTCTCGATCATCCAGTCCAGCGTCTCCTTCAGCTCGGCCTTGATGCCCTGGGTGGCCTGGTTCAGCGTCGGGCGCGGGGTCACATAGTGGCTGGCGGCGTAGACGGTGATCTCGGTCAGGTCGGCGGTTTTCTTGCCGGTCAGGGGGTCGAACTCCTGGATCGCCTCCAGTTCGTCGCCGAACAGGCTGATGCGCCAGGCGCGGTCCTCAAGGTGGACCGGGAAGATCTCGATGACGTCGCCGCGCTTGCGGAACATGCCGCGGTCGAAATTCAGGTCGTTGCGCTTGTACTGCAGCGCGATCAGATCGGCCCGCAGCTTCGCCTCGTCGATCTGGTCCCCCACCTTCAGCGTGAAGGTCATGGCCGTATAGGTCTCGACCGACCCGATGCCGTAGATGCAGGACACGGAGGCGACGACGATCACATCCTCCCGCTCCAGGATCGCCCGCGTCGCCGAGTGCCGCATCCGGTCGATCTGCTCGTTGATGCTCGAGTCCTTCTCGATATAGGTGTCCGTACGCGGAACATAAGCTTCAGGCTGGTAGTAGTCGTAGTAGCTGACGAAATATTCGACGGCGTTGTCCGGGAAGAATGACTTGAACTCGGAGTAGAGCTGGGCCGCCAGGGTCTTGTTCGGGGCCAGGATCAGGGCCGGGCGCTGGGTCTGTTCGATGACCTTGGCCATGGTGAAGGTCTTGCCCGAGCCGGTGACGCCCAGCAGCACCTGATCGCGGTCGCCCGCCTCGGCCTGGGCGACCAGTTCGGCGATGGCGGCGGGCTGGTCGCCGGCGGGGGTGTATTTCGTCTCGAGCCGGAAGCGGCCGCCCTTCTTCTTGCCCCCGTGCGGGGGGGGGGGGGCGGCTCCTTTACACAATTTACGCCGCCCGCGGCCCACCCCGTGGGGTATCTCGGGGTGCGCCGATCATTTAAAAAAAAAAAAATATTCGTACTCGGCGGCGTGA
>NZ_JMQR01000203.1:0-3275 GCF_000698025.1 Brevundimonas sp. EAKA
GGGCAGTACGGCGCCGCACCCCTGGGCGAAGACGACCGGCTGACCGGCGTCGGCCGCGTCCTCGCACAGGGCCGACAGCAGGGCGTCCAGATCGACGGGAACCACCGGTTCGGGCGCCGTCTCGATCCGCGCCAGGTCCAGCCCCTCGCGCACCAGATGCTGCATGGCCGCCAGGTCGGCGATCAACTGGGCGCGCAGGCCGTCGTCGCCGATCTTCTCGACCCTCAGCCGCATCCGGGTCAGCGGGGTCTGCAGATCATGGGCCACCGCGGCCAGGACCCGGGTGCGTTCGGCGATCATGGCCCGCAGCCGGGTCTGCATGACGTTCAGGGCCGCCGCCGCCTGGCGCACCTCGCGCGCGCCTTCCTCCACCAGGGGCGGCCGGTCCAGGTCGCGGCCCAGGGCCAGGGCGCCGGCCGACAGCCGCGCCAGAGGAGCGGCGGCGCGGTGCGACGCCAGCCAGGCCGTGGCGATCACCGCCGCCAGACCGGCCGCCAGCAGGGCGGCGCTTTCGCCTCCCAGGCTCCAGGGGCGCGGCGCGGCGGGCAGGCTGACGGCGACGGGGGCCATGGCCGGGCCGCCGTCGGGCGTCAGGGTCAGGATGCGGCAGCGCAGCCGCTCGCCCGGATCGGCCCCGCAGACGGCGTCCGCCGCCTCATAGGCCCGCACGGTCACGCCGCTGACGCCGCGCCGGTCCAACGCCGCCGCCACCGCCTGGGTCAGGGCCGCGTCGGGCGGTCCCAGCCTCTGGCCCCGCGCCGGGGGCAGGCCGGCGGCCACGCCCGCGGCCGGATCGTCGTCCGACTGGGCCAGGTCGCCGATCCGCTCGGCCGTGGTGAACTCGTGCGCCCGCTTCAGCCCACGATGGTGGCCGACCTGAAGCGCCAGGAAGGTGACCGCCGCCGCCGCCATCGCCCCCACCAGCAGCAGCAGGAACAGCCGCACGGTCGATCCATCGGCGGCGCGGCCCACGTCGCGTCTCAGGCGCGCCATGTCACGGGTCCCGACAGCATATAGCCCAGGCTGCGCACCGTGCGGATCAGGGCCGGGTTGCGGGCGTCGTCGCCCAGTTTCTGGCGCAGGCGGCTGACTCTCAGGTCGATGGCGCGGTCGTCGGCGTCGGCCACGGTGGACAGGGCGCGGATCCGCTCGCGCGACAGGGGCCGGCCGCCGTTTCGCACCAGGGCGTGCAACAGGTCGAAATCGGCGCTGGACAGGGGCGCCAGCCGCCCGTCGGGCGCCGTCAGGGCGCGCGCGGCGATGTCCAGAGACCACCCTGAGAAGTCCGCGTGGCGGCCCTCGATCCTGTCCCGGTCATGGCCGGCGCGGCGCAGGACCGTGCGGATGCGCGCCACCAGTTCGCGCGGCTCGAACGGCTTGGCCATATAGTCGTCGGCGCCCATCTCCAGCCCGACGATCCGGTCGATGGGATCGCCGCACGCGGTCAGCATGATGACCGGGGTGCGCGACGTGGCGCGGATGGCGCGGCACAGGCTCAGCCCGTCTTCGTCGGGCAGGTTCAGGTCCAGCACCACCAGATCCACCGGCCCGGCCTCCAGCGCGGCCCGCATCGCCCGTCCGTCGGCCGCCTTCACCGTGCGAAACCCGTGCTGTTCCAGGTGTTCCGACAACAGATTGCGGATGTCGCGGTCGTCGTCGACGACCAGCAGGACGGGAAAGACGGCGGTCTGGGACATGGGCGTTCGGCGCAGGAAAGGACGGGGATCTGTCGTCCCGGCTCGTGGCCAAAGCGCGGCGGATACAGTCGGACACAAATCTGTTCGCCGACGACATGCGGCGACACCGAACGGACGCGAACCCGCCCGAGGGCGGCGCGAAACAGTGACTGTCCGACACGAGGCCGGACGTTCTCAACCAGAGAGACCTGAAATGAAATCCTTCCGCACCCCCGCCATCCTGGGCGCCGTCGCTACCGTCCTGCTGACCAGCGGCGCCGCCTTCGCCGGAACCGTGCCTGCCTCGACCGCATCCGCCGCGACCGCCCGCCCGGCCGCGACCTCGAGCGCCCGTCCGCAGCACCAGACCCGCAGCGCCCGTCACCACCGCGCCGAAACCCCGGCCAAGGTGAAGCCGGCCAAGCCCGGCAGGAAGTAAGACGGACGCACGCCCCCACCTCCGTCGTACAGCGCCCGTCGGCCCCAGGCCGGCGGGCGTCGCTGCGTCTAGGCCCTGAAGGCTTCCGCCAGGGCCGCCGCCATCGGATTGGGCCGGCCGAAACTGTCGAAGGGGAGCGGTTTGTCGCGGCCGTCGTCCTTGTCGCCCTGGCGATACCAGCTGTCGGTGTCGCGCAGGCCCCAGACGGTGAAGGCGAACCGCTGGGCCGGGGGCAGGGCGGTGAAGGCCTCGGCCAGTTCCGTGACGCGGGCGGACTGGCGGGCCAGCCGGTCGGCCTGGGACCGCAGATCCAGCGGGTTGTCCGTCCGCAGGGTGCAGTCCAGCTCGGACACATGGATCGGCAGGCCGAACTGGGCGATCTCGCGCATATAGGCGGCGATGACGCCGTCGGGGATGTCGATCCACAGGTGGGACTGAAGCCCCAGACCCTGGAGCGGGCAGCCGGCCTTCAGCAGGCGTTCGACCAGTTTCAGGAACAGGGCGCCCTTCGCCGGTATGGATTCCTGATTGTATTCGTTCAGGAAAAGGACGGCGTCGGGATCGGCGATCCGGGCCTGTTCGAAGGCGCGCAGCATATAGCCGTCGTGGCCGTAGCGGGCGCTCCAGTGGCAGTCGCGCAGGGCCGAACCGTCGTCCAGGATCGGCTCGTTGACCACGTCCCAGCTGCGGACCTTGCCGCGATACCGGCCGGCCAGGGCGGCGATATAGCCGTCGAAGGCGCGGTCGAAGGCGGCGCCGGACAGGCCCGCGAACGCTTCCTTGCCCTGCGAGTACCAGATCAGGGTGTGGCCGTGCAGGGCCATGCCGTTCGCCTGGGCGAAGGCGGCGATCGCGTCCGAGCGGTCGAAGTTCGGCCGGTCCAGGCCTTCGGCCAGGACATATTCCATCTTCATCTCCCACTCGGGCGTGAGCTGGGAGACATTGGCGCGGGCCAGGGCGACCCAGTCGGGGTCGTCGATCTGCATCGCCTTGATCGCCGCGCCGAACGGGCAGGGGGCGACGGATTTCAGCGGGGGGACGGCAGGCGGGGTCGGTTCGGCCGAGATGCGGTCGCAGGCGGCCAGGGGCGCAGCCAGAGGAAGCGCGAGGCCCGAGACGAGGACGGTGCGGCGCGAGATCGACATTCTATTCTCCCTCCC